>DASWAK010000174.1:0-2956 GCA_036391175.1 Pseudolabrys sp. | reverse complement strand
CCCGCTGCTGCCAGCGCGCGCGCGATTCCGAGCCCGATTCCGCTGGTTGATCCTGTGATGAGGGATACGCGGCCCTCCAGAGGACGGGAGCTCTGTTCAAGGCGGAGTGGCGCTTGGATGTTCATGGCCTGACCCTTTCCGTTGCACGCTGGCGCGGCGCGCCGTCGTTGTGTCGAACTTGCACGGTGGAAGGATCGGCGGGAAATGCCGGTTGGCTAAAGAAACGATAGCAAGCGGCTTTGGAGCGCAGATAGACGGCGGCTATGGCGCATATCGCCATTCGGTATTTTTAAAAGGGTTGCAAGCGCGCTTCCTTAGCCGCGCTGGCGCAATCACGCGCGAGTCAAACTCAGAGGGTTGATCCATGCTGACCAGAGCAAAATTCCTGCGCCTGTCGGGCTTGACCGCCGCGGCGCTAGCCATTTCACCGGAAGCCCTGCCAAAATCGAACGACGGTATCGTACGCATTAAAAGCATCTACGACTTCCAGGAGACAATCGAGCGCCTGAAAAAGGACATCACCGCGAAAGGCATCCGGTTTTTCAGCGAAATCGACCAATCCAAGCTCGCTGCTGATGCCGGTATCAAGCTCAATCCGTCGACGCTCCTGGTGTTCGGCAACCCGCCGCTCGGCACCCAATTTATCACGGCAAACCCAAATGCGGGCTTGGATTGGCCGGTCCGGCTGCTGGTGATCCAGGACACTGCCGGCGCGGTCTGGACGGTTCATACCGACTTTGCCTGGATCGCTGCGCGCCACGGCATCGTCAACCGCGCCGAGCAGTTCAAGATGGCGTCAATGGTGATCGCCTCCATTACGTCGAGCGTGAAAGGCTAGAGCTGTAGAGAACCAAAATGGCTCCGATGGCGCCGGAGTCATTTTTGTGAGTCCGATGTATCGAATAGCGCCACGCTATCGCGATTAGAGCAACCCGGCATTTCCTTCTAAATCCGTCGCGCTTCATCATTGCAATCACTGCGGCTCACACCGAAGCCGCGGCGAAACAAAGAGGGAGATGAGGATGTCCGCTTCAATCAGCAAAGGCTTGCTCCGCGCCGTCGCTGCCGCAGCCTTCGTAGCTGCCGCCGGCTTTGCATTCCAGGCACAGGCTGGCGAATGCCCCGCCGACAAGCGCATGGCGAACGCGCGCCAGCCAGTCGATTTCAAGGCCGTCGGAGTAACCGACACCACGCTCGGCTCGATCGATCTCGGCAAAGAGACAGCCAAGGTCGCCAACCATGAGCTGCGCTTCCGCAAGCTCGTGATTCAGCCGGGTGGCATAGTCCCTTGGCACAGCCATGATGACCGCCCCGCCCTGATCTTCGTCCAGCAAGGCGAAATCATCGAATACGCCAGCAATTGCGCCGGCCCCATCGTGCACAAGGCCGGAGAGGTCCGCGCCGAAACCAACGGCACGTCGCACTGGTGGAAAAATCTCGGAGACGTTCCGGTGATTCTCTACGTCGGCGACGTTCGCCACGACGAAAGCGACCACAATATGTGACGGCTGCGCGTCCCCCTAGCCCCGTCGCATGGTGATGCCCCGTTGTCCCCGAACGGGGCATCACATTTTGGGGGTCACGACGACCCGGAACTGGCGGCAGATAGCCCAACGGGGCGGCGGCCCAATTCATAGAGAGTGGCTATCGAAAAAACGCCGAATTTTATGGCATTTTTTACGGGCTATCGCTTATGAATTACGGGCAACGCACTCGCTTGAGACAAAGGACGTCCTGGCAATGGCCACGGAAATCTTGCTGAAGGATCTCAGGCAGGCTTTTGAACAGGCCCGCGAGCTGGACGGCTCGATGGCCGAGCGACTTGACGTCTTCGCTGACGCCACGCGCGAGCTTCATCCGTCGACTGCGGCAATCGTCGATCGGCTCGTCGCCCGGCTGAAGGAACATGACGCGGGCAAGGACGCGCCAAAACCCGGCGACGTGATGCCACCATTTGTGCTTCCAGACGAAACGGGTCGGTTGGTGAGCTTGAAAGATTTGCTCGCTCAAGGGCCCGTCGTGGTCACATTTCACCGGGGGCACTGGTGTCCGTATTGCCGCATCAGCATCAGCACACTAGTCAAGGCGCAACCGCGCATCAAGGCGCTAGGCGCGTGCATGGTGGCCATAGTGCCCGACCGCGAGCAATTTACTGCCGAGATGCGGGAGGACTGCAATGTGAATTTCCCGATCTTGTCCGACATCGACAATGGCTACGCCATGTCACTCAATCTTGCGATTTGGGTCGGTGCCGAGATGCAGGAATACATGACCAAAATCGGCCGCATGCTTCCGCAATACCAGGGCAACGACTCGTGGATGCTGCCGATCCCCGCGACATTTGTCGTCGGCAAGGACGGCCGGATCAAAGCGCGCTTCGTCGACCCGGACTATCGAAAGCGCATGACGATCGAGGACTTAATCGGCGCGCTGAAATAAATTTAGCTGGTCCTTTTTTGCCAGTTCGCAGCGCGCAACATTTTCATGAAGGTCGCAGCGATCGGCGTACGCTGTCGACCCGCGACGCCGTAGAGACATACGTCGCGCCCGAGTTGGAGCCCTTCCACAGTGGTGCGCACCAAGCTCGGCGGCGCGTTCACGGTGCGCGGCAGAAAGCCGATGCCGATATTGGCTTCGAGCAGGGCCACCAGATCCTGGTCCGACGAGACCTCGTGTCGATGATCGGGATTAAGCCCCTTGGTGCGCAGCATCGCGGCGAGGTCGCCGCACTTCTCACAATGGTTACGTAGGAGGAAGCGTTCGGGCTTGAGATCGTCGAGGCCAATCGCCTCCTGGCTGCCAAGGCGATGCGAGCGGTTGAAGACCATGTCGAAGGACTCGTCGAACAGTTTCCAACTGTCGAGACGGTCCCACGCTTCGCCGATCGAGGTCCCGACCGCGAGCTCGGCATCGCCGGCCTTCAGATACTCGACGATTTGCGGGCCAGTGCCACGAA
>DASWAK010000173.1:0-3024 GCA_036391175.1 Pseudolabrys sp. | reverse complement strand
CGACCGGCGCCTCGCCAATGGCGAGCCGACGGCGCAGATTGCGTCCGACCATGGCTTGACCGTCTCAAGTTTACGTCGACATCGCGCGAAGTGCCTTAAACTCAGCGCTTCCAACGAAATCATGAAAGAGGCTGCGCGTGGCAGTGCAGCCGTCGCGCTGTTGCCATCGAAGGAAACACTGAGCGGCGCCTACGCGGACCTGCGCGCTCGCATTGATGAAATAGTGGCGCAGGCCAAGGAATCAGGATCGCTTAATGTCGCGATCTCTGGGTTGAACTCAATCCGTCAAACACTCGACAGTCATGCGCGATTGGCAGGCCACCTCCAACCCGCCAGCACGCAGGTCAATGTCGCCCTGCAAAACAACGTCAACATCGATCTGGTGCAGATCGCCGAGCGCGTCATCCAGCGCTTCGACAAAGAACCGGAACTCAAAGCGCGGATCGCGCAAACATTAGTGGAGGTGGACAATGAACAAGCCCGCACGTGAAATTGCTTTTCGTATCGACCCAGTACTTTGGGTGCGTGAGATTTTGGGCGTGACGCCTGCCAGCTGGCAGGAGACGTTTTTACGTGCGCCACGCGGGGCATCCATTCTTGCGCTGACAGCGCGCCAGGTTGGCAAGACCACCACGGCGGCCTGGGCGATTGCACATTCCATGCTGTTTACGACAGGGTCGTTGTCAGTGATTGCCTGTCCCGCACAACGCCAGAGTGCGGAAGCAGTCCGGCGTGTACGCGAGGTGCTTATCAGGACTGGCGCCGAGCTTGAGAGCGACAACGTCTACGCGCTCGAGCTCAAGAACGGATCAAGGGTCCTAGCACTACCCGGCAGCGATGAGTCGATCCGCGGACTAACGGTGGATAGCTGGATCATCGCCGATGAAGCAGCTCGGCTATCTGAAGACCTAATTGCCGCTTTGCGGCCGATGCGGGCTCGTCGCCCGGAAGCGCGGTTTGCCATGTTATCGACGGCCTGGAGCCGTACCGATTCATTCTGGCAGGCTTGGGCGGGCGATGAGCAGTCGTGGATCCGGCTGAAGGCAACTGCCGAAACAGGGTTGTTCTCCGCAGAATTCCTGCAGCAAGAGCGCAACGCCCTGGGAGATGATGGTTTCAAGCGCGAATACCTCGGCATTCCCTCGGGCGGACACGTAAGTCCCTTCACCTGGGAAATGTACGAGCGCGCGACGCAAATCCACGTGCCGCTGATCCCGCCAGGTCCGGTCTTCGGCCCACCACCGCCGGAGCCGGCCGTGCCTACTGCAAACCCGTTCCAAAGTCTCAAACCAATGGGAGGACTCAAATGATATTCAATCCGCAGGATCCAAACACTTGGCCTTATTTCAAACCGCTCATCATCGCGCATGATGTGGGGCGCAGTCGCGATCGTTCGACTGCCGTCATCGGCGGCAACGGTCCACTCGAGCCGAGGATGCTTGGCATAAAGGAACTCGAGGAACTGCCACAGGGGCTATATGGGAGCGCACGCGCAAGCGCGCTTGCAGCGATTGATCGCCGCTACAACTCCAACGCTTTCATTGTCGCCGATCTGAGCAATGACGCAACCTATGCCGAGGTGCTGTTCGATACGTTTGGTGGTGCGCGGGTGATCGGCCTACACATCAGTCGCTCTGGCGATGGCATGACTTTTGAGCGGCGGCCGGTCAAACATGGCTTGATGTTGATCTACACCATCGGAAGGAGCTATTTGCTCGAACTTCTCCATACCGAGATGCAAGCCGGTCTGGTCCGGTTTGTTGACGGACCGATGAGCCGTCGCGCCTTTGAGCAGCTCACGACACTGCAAACTGAGATGCGTGAGAGTGGGATCATTTATAGTTGCCCGCCAGGGCAGCAGGATGATCTTGGCATATCGATTGCCATGCTGGCGTGGGCGGCACGGCATCCACATCTTTCGCAGTGGGTTCAGATCTTTCAGCGGTCGCGCGTTATCCGCAAGCCACGACCTGAACCGTATGGTTGGGGAGCATTTACATGAGCACGATTTGATGCGTCCCACCCTGCCTTTCTGACCATTTGGGCTTCTTAAGCCGTTGGCGCTTGCGGCATACCCGGGGCCGCCTCCATTTATTTCAACTGTTAGTTCGCTTTGCACAAGGATGCCGAGTAAAAATAACGAATCAGTTTTTCAACAGGCCCAGTGAGTTGAAACGTCGGCAACTCGCGGTGGGGGAGGAGTTAGCACTGTTCCTGTCTTGGCCGTTTTAGGGCCACCACAACCAGCCCTCGCGTCATTTCCTCCGTCGCCACTGCGACCGAAGTTGGCCCACTTTCAGCCTCGCAGCGTACCCAGCTCGACAATAACCAGACTTCGTACCCGAATTCTGAACCGCCCGACGCGCCAAGGCCCGACGCAGCAAGAGTGTTCCACATCCGTCGAGAACATCAAAATTGGAGTTGGGCCATGAGTCTGGAATTTGCCGCCATTACCTACCGCACGATCCGTGACCGGATCCGGGCGGAAGATCCCCAAGTCGATGAACAAACCCTCGCCGATACGGTGGAGGGACTGACCGACCTGCACGAGATCGTCGCGGCAATCGTGCGCGCGGCGCTGGCCGATGAAGCCTTGGCGACCGGGCTCAAGGGCCGGATCGCCGAGATGCAGGACCGTCTCGATCGCCTGCAAGAGTGTGCCGCCAAACGCCGGCAGATCGCCAAGGACGTCATGGTCGAGCTTGATATTAAGAAGATCACCGCGCCGGATTTTACAGTCTCGATCCGCCCAGGGATGCCGTCACTGCTGGTCCTCGATGAGGCAGCCGTGCCGAGCATCTATTGGCAGCCAAGTGCGCCCCGGCTGAACCGGCAGGGACTGCTCGGTGAGCTTAAAGAGGGCGCCGACATCAAAGGCGTTGCCCTCTCCAATCCGGAACCAGTTTTGAGCGTGAGGACACGATGATGGGATTCTCAGCAAAACAGGTGCAGGCGTTGCGGCGTAGCCTCAACAGCCGGCATGTACGCACACGCGTGGTGAATGGGCGCGAGCTCTCGTACATC
>DASWAK010000172.1:0-15907 GCA_036391175.1 Pseudolabrys sp. | reverse complement strand
TGATGTCTTTTTGCGATTGAAGTCGCCTTCAAGGCCATGCCCGACGGCTTCGTGCAGCATTACACCCGGCCAGCCGCAGCCGAGCACGACATCCATTTCACCAGCAGGGGCAGGTACGGCCTGAAGATTCACCAACGCCTGGCGTATCGCCTCATCGGCAGCGCCTTGCCAGGCTTGCGGCTCAATGATTCGCTGAAAGCTTTCGCGTCCGCCAAATCCGTAGCTGCCGGTTTCCTGTCGATCGCCATCGCCAGCGACCACCGACACATTGAGGCGCACCATTGGGCGTATGTCGCGATAGGTTTCTCCATCGGCGCGCAAGATTTCCACCACTTGCCAGCTCGCAGCGACACTGGCGGTCACTTGTCGCACGCGCGTATCCCTCTCACGCGCATACGTATTAATCGATTCCAGCAGCTTCACCTTGATGTCAAATGCTGGCGAACCCAGCGGATTTTCGTCGCTATAGAGTTTGCGGTTGGTGCGGCTTGGAGCCTCAGCATAAGTTCCGCTGTGGCCGCCCTTGACGGCTCGCACCGCCTCAGCTGCGCGGGCGATCGCTGCTTCCGATACGTCCGAGGCGTGGGCATAGCCGACTGCTTCATCCTTCACCGCCCGCAAGCCGAATCCTTGGACCGTGTCATAAGTCGCCTGCTTGAGCCGGCCATTATCGAAGGTCAGGGCCTCGGCCTGGCGATATTCAAAGAACAATTCGCCATCGTCGGCGCCGTCAAGCCCGCGCCCGATAAGCTGACGCACTTTGCTGCGGTCAAGGCCAGCGCGGTCTATCAGGGAAGAGGGGAATTTCATGCTCGGCTCCGCGTCACGCGTCAGTCTTCAATAGATAATATGGCGGAAGCCGGGTCGCGAGGGGATCACGGCAGCTTGTCGTAGCCCTCGCCGAAGCCGGCAAGGCTCATCGGGAAGCCAATTCCTTCCTCTGGAGTCTGGAAGATAATGAAGGTCGCGGTCTTGCCGGTGCGCAGTTTTTTGATCAGCTCATCGTCCATGACCACTTCCGCAATGCAGCCATTGGGCAGGCAGCGCACGAAACCCGCTCGTCCGATATCGGCCTGGTCGATCTTGAGCCCTAAACCGGACGGCAGCAGCACGCCCAACGGGGCCACAACCCGCATCAGCCGGCTTTTGGCGTCTGCGGTTTTCAGCACGATGACAGTCAAGCCGACATTGGCGCGGTCTTCGGCTGTGACGCTCTGGATCAACGCGCACTGTTCGGTCTTGGCGCCGGCAGGTGTGTCGCAGCGAATCTGCCAGTCCTTGTGCACAGATTTGACGGCACCCTGCGCAAGGGCGCGGTCCGAAGCTGCGAGCGCCAGCGCCGCCACTAGCATTACCGGCGCGAGCCTTACCGCGCCGCCAAGGGCGTGCCACCCATGCTCGATAATTCGCATCATTTGATCCCTTGGCATTCGCCGGCACTTAATATCCATACGCCGCGTGTGGGCGGCGAATCGCCGCTCCTTTGATATTTTAGGCGTCCTCGTTGGGTCATGCCTGGCCTATCTGTCAAGCAAACCATGGCTGGGGTCTCGGACTCCATGGCGGCGGCACAATGCCATACGAGCGGGTGCCAGAGCGGATTTTGGGTACGCCGTTTGTCGCATGTACGGGGTAATGAGGCGCATTGCGGGAGGGCGGGAATTGTGGTTTGAGAGGCCGGGATTTCCCCCCGTCCCGCCGCACCGCCCAAGCTGCCACGCCCGTGGCAAATGCCGTGCTCAGCGGGCCGCGCCGAACATCATGACCATGGTGGGCGGCAAAAGGGGCCTGAGCAAGGCCGTTTTTCTCGTCGAAGGAGCGCATTAAACAATGCTGGTGCTCAAGCGGTTGATCGCATTCATCACCACGAGCGTGCCCGTATTTGTCACAGGGGCGGCGCTTGCCGCGACGGGACAACCGGAACCGTGGCAACTCGGCATGCAAAAAGGCGCCACCCCGGTGATGGACAACATCATCTGGTTTCACGATTTTCTCCTGTACGTGATCTCGGCGATCGCTCTTTTCGTGCTGGCGCTACTCATCATTGTGGTGGTGAAGTTCAACGCCCGGAGCAATCCGGCACCATCGCGTACGACCCACAATACAGCCATCGAGGTGATCTGGACGGTTGTTCCGGTGCTCATCCTGGTGACGATCGCGGTGCCTTCGTTCCGTTTGCTGTTCTATCAACTCAATATGCCGAAGGCGGACGTAACCGTGAAAGCCACGGGCAAGCAGTGGTTCTGGAGCTACAGTTATCCTGACAACAAATTCGAATTTGATTCGCTGATGGTGCAGGACAAGGACCTCAAACCGGGTCAGCCGCGCCTGCTCGCTGTCGATAATGAAATGGTTGTTCCGGTGAACAAGGTCGTCCATGTGCTGACCACCGGCGCCGACGTAATCCATTCATTCGCCGTGCCGTCATTCGGCATCAAGATCGACGCGATACCCGGTCGCATCAACGAGACTTGGTTCAAGGCCGAGCGCGAAGGCGTCTATTATGGCCAGTGCTCCGAACTGTGCGGCAAGGATCACGCCTTCATGCCGATCACGGTGCGTGTGGTAAGCGAGAGAGAGTACGCCGCATGGATCGAACAGGCGAAGAAGAAATACGCAACCGATGACAGTCGTCCGACTGCAGTGGCTGCGGCGGGCGCTGCAAAGTGATGAATACGCGGGCGACAACGACAAGGTCGAAGGACAATACCGATGGCTAGTAATACGGCTGCTGCACACGGCGCACATGAGGCTCACGAACACCATCCAACTGGATGGCGGCGCTTTGTGTATTCGACCAACCACAAAGACATCGGAACGATGTACCTGGTGTTTGCGCTTGTTGCCGGCGTGGTCGGCGGTTTGATGTCAATTGGCATCCGGCTCGAGTTGCAGAATCCGGGCGTACAGATTTTTCCGACGCCGCACGAGTTCAATGTGTTCGTCACAGCGCACGGCCTGATCATGATCTTCTTCATGGTAATGCCGGCGATGATCGGAGGGTTCGGTAACTGGTTTGTGCCGCTGATGATCGGCGCGCCCGACATGGCGTTCCCGCGCATGAACAATATCTCGTTCTGGCTGCTGCCGGCCTCGTTTGCGCTTCTGATCACCTCTGTTTTCGTCGAAGGCGAGCCGGGCTCTAATGGTGTTGGTGCCGGATGGACACTCTATGCGCCGCTATCGACCAGCGGCCATCCGGGACCTGCGGTCGACTTCGGCATCCTATCGCTGCATCTGGCAGGTGCGTCGTCGATCCTTGGTGCGATCAACTTCATCACTACGATCTTCAACATGCGTGCGCCCGGCATGACGCTACATAAAATGCCGCTGTTCGTATGGTCGATCCTGGTGACCGTGTTCCTGCTGCTGCTGTCGCTGCCGGTGTTGGCTGGCGCGATCACGATGCTGCTGACCGATCGCAATTTCGGCACGACGTTCTTCTCGGCCGAAGGCGGCGGCGACCCGATCCTCTATCAGCACCTATTCTGGTTCTTCGGTCATCCGGAAGTCTACATCCTGATCCTGCCCGGCTTCGGCATGATCAGCCAGATCGTCGCCACTTTCAGTCGCAAGCCAGTGTTTGGCTATCTGGGCATGGCCTATGCGATGGTCGCCATCGGCGGCATCGGCTTTGTCGTGTGGGCACATCATATGTATACAGTCGGCATGTCGACCGGAGCGCAGGCCTATTTCATCGCCGCCACCATGGTCATCGCCGTGCCGACCGGCGTGAAGATTTTCTCCTGGATCGCCACCATGTGGGGCGGCTCAATCGAGTTCCGTACCCCGATGCTGTGGGCGCTCGGCTTCATCTTCCTGTTTACGGTCGGCGGTGTCACCGGCGTGGTTCTTGCCAACGCCGGCGTCGATCGCGTGTTGCAGGATACCTATTACGTGGTGGCCCATTTCCACTATGTGCTCTCGCTCGGTGCTGTGTTCGCCATTTTCGGCGGCTGGTATTACTGGTTCCCGAAGATGACCGGCTACATGTACAATGAGACGATCGGCAAGTTGCACTTCTGGGTCACGTTCATCGGCGTGAACCTGGTATTCTTCCCGCAGCACTTCCTTGGCCTCGCCGGCATGCCGCGCCGCTATGTGGACTATCCGGACGCGTTCCATGGCTGGAACATGATCTCGTCTTACGGCTCATACATCTCTGGATTCGGCGTGCTCATCTTCTTCTACGGCATGTTTGAGGCCTTCGCGAAGAAGCGAGTTGCCGGCAACAATCCATGGGGTGTCGGTGCTACGACGCTGGAATGGACTCTGTCATCGCCGCCGCCGTTCCATCAGTTTGAAACGCTACCGCGGATCAAGTAGGACCTCGGCGTCATTCATGTCGCTCGTTAGCGCAGGCGCAGACTTCCGCGGACCGCTCGCCGCCGGCGCCAGCCTTGCCGAACCGAGCCTCGCGACGGTGGGCGACTACCTGGCGCTTATGAAGCCGCGGGTGATGTCGCTCGTGGTGTTCACCGCACTTGTGGGCCTTGCTGTTGCTCCAGGCTCGCTACATCCGGTCACCAGTTTCACTGCTCTGCTCTGCATTGCGGTAGGAGCGGGGGCGGCTGGCGCGCTGAACATGTGGTACGATGCCGACGTCGATGCCCTGATGACACGAACATCCCGCCGGCCTGTGCCGATGGGGCGGGTGCAGCCGGGCGAAGCGCTTGCCTTCGGGCTGACATTAGGTTCGTTCGCAGTCGTGGTGCTCGGCCTATTGGTGAACTGGCTCGCTGCGTCGCTGCTCGCCTTCACAATCTTCTTCTATGTCGTCATCTACACGGTCTGGCTCAAGCGCTCGACTCCGCAGAACATCGTGATTGGTGGCGCCGCAGGAGCTTTCCCGCCGATGATCGGTTGGGTGGCGGCGACTGGGTCGTTATCGCTCGAGCCGGTGTTGTTGTTCCTGATTATCTTCTTCTGGACGCCCCCGCACTTCTGGGCGCTCGCGCTCTATCGCACCGAAGATTACGCACGCGCCGGCATTCCGATGCTGCCCGTCGTCGCTGGTGATGTAAGCGCGCGATGGCAGATTCTGCTCTATACATCGATACTCGTGCCGCTCGGCATCGCGCCTTGGTTGTTCGGCTTTACCGGGGCCCTTTACGGAATAACCGCCGCAGCCACTGGCGTGATTATGCTGGCGCTGGGATGGCAGGTTCTGCGCGAGCGGCGCCCGGCCGAACGTGCGAGCCGCAATCTTTTCGCCTTTTCGATTCTATATCTGTTTCTGCTGTTCGCGGTATTGCTGGTTGAGCGTGGATGGGGCGGGCTGATCGTCCGTTTGGCAACGTGAGCATTGGAATCGTCATGAACGAGCAACGCGACGACGACGGCATTGTGCTCACCGAAGCACAGAAGCGCGCACAACGTTCCCGCTCGATTGCCATCGCGCTCGCGCTCGCTGCGCTGGTCATATTGTTTTATGCGATGACGCTGGTAAAGGGGCCGGGCGTCCTGGTTCGCCCCATCTGACCAATGAACCGCTGGAACCGATGACCGCACGCTCTCGCAATTTCGATAAAAAGCCGCTGCGGCGCGATGCGCTGGTCGCCGCTTGCTGCGGCGCGGTTGTTGCCAGCATGGTCGGGGCAGCCTATGCGGCGGTGCCATTCTATAATTGGTTTTGCAAGACCACCGGGTTCGGGGGCACCACTCAGGTCGCGGAGAAAGCGCCCGATCATATCCTTGGCCGCACGCTCACCATCCGTTTTGATTCCAACGTGTCGCCTGGACTGCCCTGGCGATTCCAGCCAGAGCAAAACGCAATTCAGGTGCGCATCGGCGAGGTGGCGACCGTACACTATAGGGTCGTCAATGAATCAGCGCGCGAAATCGGGGCACAGGCTTCCTATAATGTCTCGCCGCCAACTGTCGGGGCCTATTTCGACAAGATCAACTGCTTCTGCTTCACCGAGCAGCGCCTGAAGGCAGGTGAGACGCGCGAGATGACGGTGGTGTTTTATATCGATCCTGCGATCGTAGATGACCGCGACCAGAACGATCTCAACACCATCACGCTATCCTATACATTCTACCGGCTGCGCGAGCCGGACCAGCCGGTTGCCGAGACGCCGGACAAGAACTCGAGCAAGCTCTAACGGAGACGAAGACGATGGCCGATGCTCACGCCAAGCCGCACCACGACTATCACCTGGTCGATCCGAGCCCATGGCCGGCAATCGGCGCGGTGTCCGCCTTCATCCTGGCGGTCGGCGCCATTAGTTGGATGCATCATATGTACGCTGCTGCTCCGGTGGTGTTTGGCGTCGGTGCTCTCGGCGTGCTCTATACCTTCGTTGCCTGGTGGCGCGACGTGATCCGCGAGGCGCAATTTGAGGGCTATCACACGCGCGTGGTGCAGATTTCGCACCGCTACGGCATGATTCTGTTTATCGCGTCCGAGGTGATGTTTTTTGTCGCCTGGTTCTGGGCCTACTTTAATACTGCGCTGTTCCCGGGAGATGTGCATGACGTCGGCCGTATCGCGGTTACCGGCGGCGTGTGGCCGCCGAAGGGGATCGAGACGTTCGATCCATGGCACTTGCCGCTGCTTAACACGCTCATTCTACTTACCTCTGGGACCACGGTGACGTGGGCGCATCATGCACTGCTCGAAGACGACCGACAGGGCCTGAAATGGGGCCTCATCCTCACAATTCTGCTGGGGCTCACCTTCACTTGCGTGCAGGCCTATGAGTACTCGCACGCGGCCTTCCACTTCAGCGGCAACATCTACGGCGCTACTTTCTTTATGGCGACCGGCTTTCACGGCGCCCATGTCATCATCGGCTCGATCTTCCTGATTGTTTGCCTGATGCGCGCGATGGCTGGGCACTTCAATCCGAAACAGCACCTCGGCTTCGAATTCGCCGCGTGGTACTGGCATTTCGTTGACGTCGTATGGCTGTTCTTATTTGCATGTATATATGTCTGGGGCGCGGGTGTGCCGCACCCTGAGTGACCATCGTCGATGGCCTATTGAGAGGGCGGCGTCATCACGCCGCTCTTTTGTTTTGGTGATCAGTTAGCATCATGAGCAATCACGCATCGGGCAGCAATATTCCGATTGGCCGCGGCCTGCGCGGCCGCTGCCCGCGCTGTGGCGAGGGCCGGCTGTTTCAAGGATTCCTGGCGCTGCGACCAGCGTGCGAAAAATGCGGTCTCGACTACAGTTTCGCCGACGCGGGCGACGGGCCAGCGGTATTCGTGATCCTCTTCGGAGGGTTCGTTGTCGTGTTCGCGGCGCTGATCACCGAGATCGTCTATCAGCCGTCCTACTGGTTGCATGCGGCTCTGTGGTTGCCATTGATTTTGATCGTGACGCTCGCTCCGTTACGCCTGATCAAAGGTCTGTTGATCGCGCTGCAATACCACCACAAGGCGGCGGAGGGCCGCCTCGAATATCGGGGCGACGAGTGAGCAAGGCGCGGCGCAAACAAAAAAGTGGTGTGCTTGATGCGACCATAGCCGCACTCGTCGGCGTTGCAATCCTGGGCGGACTCGGCATCTGGCAACTCGATCGCAAGATCTGGAAAGAAAATCTGATCGCGACGCTCAATGCGCGGCTCAGCCGTGCCCCAGAAGATCTGCCGCCGCGCGCCAGCTGGCCGCGGCTCCGTCAGGATGGCGAAGAATTCCGCCGCGTGGCCTTTCCAGCCGAGTTTCTCGATGGCGAGGAGGCGCTGGTTTACACAGCCGGCTCACCCTTACGTCCGGACGTGAAGGGACCCGGATATTGGGTGTTCGCCCCGGCGCGGCTTGCCGGTGGCAGCATCGTTCTTGTCAATCGAGGCTTCGTGCCGGTCGATCGCAAGGACCCAGCCATGCGTGTCGAGGGCACGCAGCGTGGCATCGTCGACCTGGTCGGTGTCGTCCGATGGCCGGAGACGCGCGATTCCTTCACGCCAGCGGACGATCCAAAACAAAATGTCTGGTACTTGCGTGATTCTAATGCGATCGCGAAATTCAAAAAATGGGTGACCGCGGCGCCGTTCTACATTGATCAGGAAGAGCCGACGCCGGCCGGCGGCTGGCCAAAACCGGGCAAGCTCGAAGTGCATTTACCCGACAATCATCTGCAGTACGCCATTACTTGGTTCGGCCTGGCGTTGGCGCTCGCTGGCATTTACGTCGCTTGGCTTGCCTACCGCGTCTTTGGGCGGAAAGAGCATTTCTTGTGAAAGCGGACACGCAAGGCTACTGTGCCGCTGCCAATACCGTCCTGATTAGAGCTTAAAATAAAGCTGAATCAATGCGTTACGTCTCCACCCGGGGCGAGGCTCCCTCGCTCGACTTTGTCGATGTGATGCTCGCGGGCCTCGCCCGCGATGGCGGCCTTTACGTGCCGGAACGCTGGCCGACCCTCGATCGCGCGACAATAGAAAGCTTCGCTGGGAAGCCATATGCCGAGGCTGCTGTCGAGGTGATCCGTCCATTTGTCGGAGATGGAATTGCAGAGGCCGATCTTGCTCGCATGGCGCGCGAGGCTTACGGAAATTTCCGCCACCCGGCGGTGGCGCCGCTCACCCAGCTCAGTCCAAATCTGTTCGTGCTTGAGCTCTTCCATGGACCGACGCTCGCCTTCAAGGATCTGGCGATGCAGCTGGTCGCGCGGCTGATGGACCATGTGCTTCATCAACGCGGCGAACGCACCACCGTTGTGGTCGCAACGTCCGGCGACACGGGCGGCGCTGCGGTTGAGGCCTTCCGCGGCCGTGCGCAGACGGATGTGGTCGTCCTGTTTCCACAAGGCCGCATTTCCGAGGTGCAACGGCGAATGATGACCACCGTGCCAGATGCGAATGTGCACGCGCTCGCTATAGAAGGCACGTTCGACGATTGCCAGGCACTGGTGAAGGCCATGTTCAACCATCACGCCTTCCGTGAGCGCGTGCGACTCTCTGGCGTCAATTCCATCAATTGGGCGCGCATTGTGGCGCAAGCCATCTATTACTTCACTGCTGCTGTCGTGCTCGGCGCACCGCACCGGAAAATAGCATTCACTGTGCCGACCGGAAATTTCGGCGATGTCTATGCGGGCTACGTCGCTTCACGCATGGGGCTGCCGATTGATCGACTAGTAGTGGCGACCAATGTCAACGATATCCTTGTCCGCACCTTCGCCACCGGCGCGTACGAGATCCGGGACGTTGTGGCAACAACTTCACCATCGATGGACATTCAGGTTTCCTCGAATTTCGAGCGCCTTTTGTTTGATGCTTATGGTCGGGATGCCTCCGCTCTTCGGGCGCTGATGGGCTCGCTGGCCCAGTCTCGCCGCTTCGCGGTGTCGGCGCATGCGCTCAAGGAGCTGCGCGCCCTTTTTACTGCGGATCGGGCCGATGAGGAGGAGAGTGCTGCCGAGATTCGTGCCTGGACACGCGAGGCCAATTATTGCGTTGACCCACACACCGCCATCGCATTGGCAGTGGCTGAAAAGGAAACACGCGATCCTTCGGTTCCGATGGTGGTGCTATCGACTGCACATCCCGCGAAATTTCCTGATGCGGTCAAAGCGGCTTGCGGGATCGTTCCAGCGCTACCAGATAGGCTCGCTGATCTGACGAAACGAAAAGAGCGCGTCACCGTGCTGCCGGTGGATCAGGCAGCTGTAGAACGATATGTAACATCGATCTCGCGCGCGGCGCGTGAAGGAGCAGCGGCATGAGTGTTGAAGTGACCCGTCTCCCGTCCGGTTTGTCAGTGGTGACGGATCGAATGCCCCATCTCGAAACAGCTTCGCTTGGTGTGTGGATCGGTTCCGGCAGCCGTAACGAGACGCCCGACGAGCACGGCATCTCGCATCTGCTTGAGCACATGGCTTTCAAGGGCACGAAACGCCGTACCGCGCGGCAGATCGCGGAAACGATCGAGGCCGTGGGCGGAGATCTCAATGCGGCGACGAGCGCAGAATCGACGGGCTATTTTGCACGCGTACTTAAGGCCGACGTTCCGCTTGCAGTTGATGTTCTGTCCGATATCCTGTCCGAACCGTCCTTCGATGCGGAAGAACTGCGGCGCGAGCAAAACGTGATCGTGCAGGAAATCGGCGCCACCGAGGACGCGCCTGACGATCTAGTGTTCGATCGCCTCCAGGAAACGGCGTTTCCGATGCAGCCGATTGGCCGCTCCATTCTCGGTACGCCAGATACTGTGCGCTCTTTCAACCCGGCACGCCTGCGCGCCTATCTATCGCGCAATTATCGCGCTCCTAACATGGTGGTGGCTGCGGCCGGGGCAATTGAGCATGACGCAATCGTTGCCGACGTCGACAAGCGCCTCGCCAGTTTCAAAAGCCCGGCCGCGCCGGAGCCGGAACCAGCGCATTTCCGCGGCGGCACGAGAGTGGAAACACGCGACCTCGAGCAAGTGCATATAGCCATGGCACTGCAAGGATTGCCCGTGCGCGACGAGCGACTCTATAGCTTGCAGGTATTCACAAGCGTGCTGGGTGGAGGCATGTCATCGCGTCTGTTCCAGGAAGTGCGCGAAATTCGCGGTCTCTGCTACGCCATCCAGGCCTTCCATATGCCGTTTGCCGATACCGGTTTGTTCGGTCTCTATGCCGGTACGGATGAATCCGATGCGCCCGAGCTCATGCGCGTGGTGATCGATCAGATCGGCAACGCCACCGAAACGCTGAACGATACCGAGGTTAGACGTGCCAAAGCCCAGATGAAGGCCGGGCTTTTGATGGCGCTTGAAAGCTCCGAGGCACGCGTCGGTCAATTGGCGCGACAGATGCTGGCTTATGGGCGTCCAATTCCGGTGGAGGAGATTGTCGCCAAGGTCGATGCAGTCACCGTTGAAACCGCCCGCGCGGCTGGCCGCGCCTTGATTGGGGGAGCCAGGCCTGCGATTGCCGCGCTCGGACCGGGCAATGGTCTTGCCAGCACCGCCGCAATCGCTGAAAGTTTGGTTCGCCGCGCGGCCTAATCCGCGCAGCGCTCGGCCGACACTGTCCATGGCGTTCTTCAGGACCGTCAGTTTCAACGAAACCATACCGGGCATTACGGGCGCGGGCGTCACATTGCGCGCGCCCCATAGCGGCGATTTTTCCGAATGGGCAGCTTTGCGCGAGACGAGCCGAGACTTCCTTGTTCCCTGGGAGCCGACTTGGCCGCCTGATGATCTCACGCGTGGGGCCTTTCGCCGCAGGCTTAAGCGATATGCCGAAGACCAACGCAGCGATTTGGCTTATGCCTTTTTGATCTTCCGTAGCGAAGATAACGCCATGGTTGGCGGCTTAACGCTCGCCAATATCCGTCGCGGCGTGGCCCAGGCGGGCAGTATCGGATATTGGATTGGCGCACCGTTCGCTCGTAAAGGCTACATGACCGCGGCGGTACGCGCACTGATACCGTACAGTTTCACGACGCTGCGGCTGCACCGGCTGGAAGCGGCCTGCATTCCCGACAACACCGCATCGGTCCGCTTGTTGGAAAAAACGGGATTCAGGCGAGAGGGCTATGCTCGCGGCTATTTGTGCATCAACGGAATCTGGCAGGATCATTTACTGTACGCGCGGCTCAAGGACGACATCGGCTGAATGGCTGCCTTGGGGCAGCCACGCTTCGCTTGTTATATGTGCACAGTCCAATGGCGGCGAGAAACGCGAGATAAAATGGCCGGAGAACAAACTGCCCAAGCTGTGAGGGTAACCATCGGCGTCACAGCACTATTAGGGCTATCGTTGGTGCTTGCCGGCTGCGGTTCCAGCAATCTATTCAGCACCTCCGCGCTGGACCTTTTCAGTACGTCTTCAAAGGCAACCACTGGCGATACCGAGGCCGGCACTGAATCGGCTACCAATGTTGAGTGCCCCAGCGTCAATGTGCGCACTGGCGCGGCGACGCTCATGATCGGCAGCAAACCGGGTGAAGGTGAACCATCTGCCGTTGATCTGCGATATCAGGCAACGATCATCCGTACCGCGCGCGAGTGTCACGTGAATGCCGGGACCATGACCATGAAGGTTGGCATTGAAGGCCGAGTCATCACCGGCCCTGCTGGCGGTCCCGGCACAATCGACGTGCCACTGCGCATTGCGGTGGTGCGTGAGGGCATAAACCCGAAGCCAATCGTATCAAGATTCGCTCGCGTGCAGGTAACGGTAGCCAGCGCGGTCGATCGGGTTACCTTTACGCACATCGACCCCGAAATCTCATTTCCAATGCCGCAGCCGTTAGCGGACATTGATGCCTATGTTGTTTACGTGGGCTTCGATCCAATGGGGGCGCAGCAGGACAAGAAAAAGCCCGCAGGTAAGCCGAAACCAAAGCCAAAATCGGTTACGAAACCGCGTCAAAGCTGAATGAAACTACCAGCCGTGCAGATCGATGATAGCGCTCTTCAGCGCGCGCAGGTCTGAGATGATGGTGCGGGCGCCGGCTAAGCGCAGTTGAAGTCCAAGCTGGCTGCTGGCAGCCGTCAATCCGCTAGCTAGTTCAACTTCTTACGGACGTCCTCGATGCCTTTGGCGACCAATTCGCCCGCAAGCTGGCCTTTAGTTTCAGCACTGAGGATCTTCTCGGCCGCAGCGATGGCAGCTTCTGCGGCTGCGCTACGCACGTCAGCGGCTGCCTGTGCTTCAGCCTGCGCGATCTTGGTTTCAGCCATCGCGGTACGGCGGGCGACGAAGTCTTCGATTCTTGCCTTTGCTTCAGTCGCGAGTCGTTCGGCCTCGGCTTTGGCACTGGCGATGATGTCCTGTGCCTCACCTTCGGCCGCTTGCCGCTTGCGCTGATACTCAGCCAAAAGTTGGGCCGCTTCGTCCTTGAGCTTGCACGCCTCGTCGAGCTCGGCCTTGATGCGCGCCGACCGCTCGTCGAGCGATTTTGCTAGCATGCGATGAACGCCGATGAATCCGAGTCCGCACACGAATACGACGAAGGCCAACGCCACCCAGGTTTCCGCTTCCATCAACATGGCTACTGGCCCTTCAGCACGTCGGCGACTGCTGCTGCAACCGACTTCTCGTCCGGAGATTTCCCGATCAACCGCTCGACAATGGCGCGCGCGGCATCTTCAGCAATACCACGAACATTCGACATCGCCGATTGCTTGGTGGCTGCGATTGTTTTTTCAGCGGCGGCGAGCTTGGCCTTGAGCGCATCCTCAAGGGTCTTGCGACGCTCCTCAGCTTCCGCCGCTTGTCGCTCTCGCGTTTCGTTTGCCATCGCCTGCGCGCGCGCGCGCGCATCAGCGAGGGCCTTTTCGTAAGCTGCAACCGCTGCATCCGATTCGCCTTTGAGCCGGGATGCCTCGGTAAGGTCGTTATCGATGTGCTTCTGTCGACCCTCAATGACCGAAGCAACGCGCGGCAACGCCAGTTTCGACATCAGCACGTAGAGCAAGACGAAGGCGATCGCCAACCACACGAGTTGTGAGGCGAAGGTCTCCGACTGGAACGGCGGAAAGCCGCCGTGACCACCCTCCGCAGGGTGCCCGGTGCTCGCCGTGTGCGCGGGCTCGGCCATCATTTGCTCCGATGCGTGCGCGAGCTCAGCTCTATAGCGCGAATAGCAGCAACAGCGCGATCAGCAGCGAGAAGATGCCGAGCGCTTCGGTGATGGCGAAACCGAAGATTAGGTTGCCGAATTGGCCTTGCGCAGCCGACGGATTGCGCAGAGCGGCGGCCAGATAGTTGCCGAAGATGATGCCGACGCCGACGCCGGCGCCACCCATGCCGATGCAGGCAATGCCCGCACCGATATATTTTGCTGCCACTGGATCCATAACTAGCTCCTTCTGGTTTTCCGTTTGGGCCGTCAGTGACCCGGGTGAATAGCATCGTTGAGGTAGATGCAGGTGAGGATGGCGAAGACGTAGGCCTGGAGGAACGCGACCAGCGTCTCCAATGCAAAAAGCATGACGACCATCAAGAACGGGAGCACGCCGCCAATCCAGCCGACGACGCCGAGTCCGGTGCCGAGCAGGATGATGAAGCTGGCGAAGACCTGAAGCGTGATGTGTCCAGCCAGCATGTTCGCAAACAGACGTACGCTGTGCGAAACTGGCCGCGACACGAACGAAAGGATCTCGATCGCTACGATCAACGGCAGAATGTAGATCGGCACGCCCTTGGGCACGAAGAGGTTGAAGAAGTGCAGTCCATGCCGGATGAGGCCGTAAATCAACACCGTGAAGAATACCGTGAGCGCTAGCGCGGCGGTGACGATGATGTGGCTAGTGACCGTGAACGAATAGGGGATCAGGCCGATCATGTTCAGCGTCAGCACGAACATGAAAATCGAGAATACAAAGGGGAAAAACTTCATGCCTTCGGAGCCGGCGGTGCTGCGCACGGTCATTGCCACGAATTCATAGGCGATCTCGGCGGCCGATTGCAGGCGCGAGGGGATGAGGCCGCGGCTTGCGGTGGCGCCGACCAGAAAGAAAGTGAGGCCCAGCACCGCAGCCAGCATGAAGGCGGCCGAATTGGTGAAGACGATCTCGGTGCCTCCGATCTTTGCAACCGGAAACAGATTTTGGATCTGGAACTGCTCGATAGGGTCGACGGCCATGGTCGCTAGTCGTTCAGATGTCTGTCACGCACGATCCCTGCCGCTCGCATCACGTTCAGTACGCCGGCGGCAAAACCGAGCAATAAAAATACGATCAGCCCCCACGGCGAAATTCCCAACCAGCGATCAAGCAGCCAACCGACCGCCGCACCCACTAGCACACCAGCGACCAGTTCGGTCGACAGCCGGAAACCGCGGGCGATCGCCGAAGGATCGGCGGTTTGATGAGGACCTGAGCCGTTTTCGGATGGCCGGTTCGCCTGCGCGAGCCGTTTGCCGAGACGCTGAAGCCTCGCAGAGAGAGCAGCCTCGTCGTCCGGCGGTTTGCTGCGATCACCTTTCCCGCGCGTGCCGTCAGCCATGCTTTCGACTCGCGTGGATTTCAGGTTTCGCGTGTCCCGCCGCCCTAAAAGCCGCGCGGACCATACTTATCGCGTTTCTTTGAGTCAAGGAACCGACCTTCCGCCTTAAGTAATTGATAGGAGGTAATAAACGCCGAATTCTTGCAATGGAGAATAGTACCGCCAGTCGTCGGTTCAGAGTGCGGAGGCGCGGTGGTACGTTTATACACTCCCGGCGCCAACTTAAGGAAAAGCCATGCGCATCGTGATGCTCGTCCTCACCGCGTTTCTTGCTAGCGCAGGTACGCCGGCGCTGGCGCAAACCGTAATCGATATCGAGAGTCAGAAAGCGGCGTCGCCACAGGTGCAGGATCAAGGTCAGGTTCAGCCTCAGCAAGCTCCCGCTCAAACACAAGAAAGCTTGCCGCCGGTTTCGTCGAGCCGCTACAGCTTCAATCGCGTCGATAACGGGTTTTTGCGTCTCGACAACGAGAACGGGCAGGTCGCCTATTGCAATCCGCTCGCTGTCGGCTGGGCATGCCAGGCGGTGGCGATTGACCACGCTGTGTTGGAGACAGAGATCGCAAGCTTGCAGAAACAAGTCGCATCACTGAAGAAATTGGATGCAGAAATCGTTCAATTGCAAGACGAGGTTGCGTCGCTGAAAAAGGAAATCATAGTCCTGAAGGGACCGCCTCCGCCGCGACCGCCGGCAGATCTTACGCCGCCTCGCGACAAGGGCGATGTGACAATTAAATTGCCGACAGACGAGGAATTTGCACGTGCCCGCGACTTTATAGAAAAGACCTGGCGCCATCTTAGGGAGATGATTGTCACCATGCAGAAGGACATGATGCGCAAGGGCTAGCAGCCCTGCGATTGCAACCTGTGTCTATGCCCGGTCGAATGTCAGCCATTGTCGAGGCCGCCCCACAGCTGATTGCCAGCGCGACCTTGCACGTCGACACGTCCGGCCTCGGCTTCACCGATATCACTGCCAACGCCGCGGGCTTCATCGATCAAATCAGGGCC
>DASWAK010000171.1:0-8014 GCA_036391175.1 Pseudolabrys sp. | reverse complement strand
ACCTTCATGAACTGGAGTAGCCGGGTCGCTATCGCGGGAAGCGTCGCTGAATGGCGCCGCATCTCCCATAGCTCGAATGAATTGATAATCCCGGGCGATTATCACTTGCCGTTCGGCAAGACTGAAGCCCGAACAGAAGCTTTGAAGTGGCTCTGGCAAACTTAAGGACCGGATAAAAGGGCCGCCCCTTAACTGTAACTGTGTGTATAGAAGGATCGCTACCATGAACAATAAGACCATGGGACTCGACCAGACCGAAGAGGAGCTCCTCATCAGCGGAATTTCCGATGAGGCGTTGGAGATTGCGGCTGGCACGTCGAAGGAGAAGGCAAATTTCACCCTCGGAGCCTGCAGTGGCCTTTCGGTCTGCCCAGGCTGACCTATACATTCGAATGTGCCCGGCTTCCTAAAATTTTATCCTAATTGCAGAGGTCTCCGGTGAAATCCCCGAGACCTCGGTATATGTGAGCGACTTTTTGATGAGTCATGGGCCTGTCACAGGCCTTAATTTTGATGCTTCCCTCGGATCGGCCCCCGTACCCCCATCGTCGCCAGACGTCACTCGGCCCCTTCCAGTATGCTAGTTTGAACGGGTACGATCCCTTCCAGAGCTTGGGGGCACGGATGAAACGGCCGGAATTTCTGGGTTTTTTCGGTAGCGTGGCGCCGAGGCCGTCGGTTGGCCTAGCTGTGCCGCTCCTTGCGCGTGACGGCCAGGTGATCGAATGACGGATCAAACCGCACCAATTGAGGCAGGCATGCCGGTGCGGCACAAAATCCGCAGCCGTCTTTTTCTGAAATATGCCGGGTTGTTCGTTGCCGTGGTTTGCGTCGCTCTGGTCAGCAATGGCCTTTTTGAAATATGGGTTTCCTATCGACAGCACAAAGATTCGTTGATCCAGGTTCAGCGCGAGCAGGCGGAGTCTGCAGCGACGAAAATCGGCCAGTTCATCAAGGAAATAGAAAGTCAGGTTGGCTGGACGACGCAGTTGCTCTGGTCCGTTGAGACCATCGAACAACGACGGTTCGATGCGTTGCGCTTGCTGCGTCAGGTTCCGGCGATCACCGAGCTATCGCAGGTGGATGCGAGTGGAAAGGAACAACTACGTGTGTCGCGACTGGCCATGGATGTTGTGGGCAGTGGTCTCGACCTGTCGAAAGATCCTAAATTCGCCGAAGCAGTAAAAAATAAGGTTTATTACGGGCCAGTCTATTTTCGGCGCGAATCCGAGCCGTACATGACATTGTCGCTCGCCGGTACACGCCGCGATGCAGGGGTGAGCATCGCGGAAGTCAATCTCAAGCTCATCTGGGACGTCGTTTCCAAAATTAAAGTCGGCGAACACGGACAGGCCTATGTGGTGGATGCGCGAGGACGCCTGATCGCCCATCCGGACATTAGTTTAGTCTTGCGCAACACGGACATGACGCGCCTTGCCCAAGTTCAGGCGGCACAACGTGGCGCGACCGGCGCTTCAGCAGAAGAAATTCAAACGTCAACCGACATCCAGGGTCGGCGGGTGTTGACCGCTTTTGCGCCCGTCGCTCCTCTCGGGTGGACGGTGTTTGTTGAGCTGCCAGTAGATGAGGCCTATCAGCCACTGATCGCCTCCATGCAGCGCTCACTCTTAGTCCTGTTCGCCGCACTTTGTCTTGCGGCACTTGCTGGCACATTCCTGGCGCGCAGAATGGTTGTGCCGATCCAGGCCTTGCGGGCCGGGGCCGCACGACTTGGTAGCGGCGATCTATCGCAACGTATTTCAGTTAATACCGGCGACGAGCTCGAGGCGCTCGCCGATCAGTTCAACGATATGGCCGGGCGGCTGGAAGAATCCTATACCGGCCTAGAAAAAAAGGTAGAACTGCGTACCCGCGAACTCGCGCAATCGGTCGGCGAGCTGCGCGCCCTTGGCGAAGTTACCCAAGCTGTGAATTCAACGGTCGATCTTGAGACCGTCCTGACCACCATCGTGGCGAAGGCGACCCAACTCTCGAGCACTGAGGCTGGTGCGATCTATGTATTCGATGATGCCAACCAGGAATTTAGGCTGCGGGCGACCTACGGACTGGATGATGCTGCCGTTGCGGAAATCAGAGATCGCCATATCCGGATCGGAGACGGGGCAATCGGTGAAGCTGCCGTGCGACGTATGCCGCTCCAGATTCCGGACATTAAGAACGATCCGTCAACCACGCTCGATATCATCGTCCGTGCCGGTTTCCGGGCCTTACTAATTGTACCGCTTCTTGGCGCTGATCGGATTGTCGGTGCTCTCGTTGTTCGGCGCAGGCAGCCCGGTGAATTTTCCAAGAGTACGATCGAGCTGCTGCAAACCTTCGGCGCGCAATCGGTTTTGGCTATACAGAACGCAAGATTGTTTGAAAGCGTCGAAGCGCGCACGCGCGAACTGGGGAAATCTCTGGACGAGCTGCGCACCGCCCAGGATCGTCTGGTGCAGACAGAAAAACTCGCCTCACTCGGACAGCTGACTGCCGGTATCGCGCACGAGATCAAGAATCCACTCAATTTCGTCAATAATTTTTCATCGGTGTCGGTGGAGTTGATAGACGAATTGCGGCAAGCACTTGCTGGCGCAAAGCTCGACAATAAACTGCAAGCTGAAATCGGCGAGATCGCGGATATGCTTCAGGGCAATCTCGGCAAGGTTGTGCAACACGGCAAACGCGCCGATTCGATCGTCAAGAATATGTTGTTGCATTCGCGTCAGGGCTCTGGTGAACACCGGCCTGTCGAGATCAACTCTATCGTCGAGGAGAGCCTCAATCTGGCCTATCATGGAGCTCGTGCCGAGAAGCAAGGCTTCAACATCACCCTGGAGAAGTCTTTCGATCCTGGCGCCGGTGAGGTTGATCTGTATCCGCAGGAAATTACCCGGGTGCTGCTCAATTTGATTTCGAATGGTTTCTACGCTGCGACGAAGCGCAAAGCGGAAGCAAATGGAGGTGACTATGAGCCTATCCTTGCTGCCGTGACCAAGGATCTCGGCGACCGTGTTGAAATCAGGATCCGCGACAATGGCACGGGCATACCGCCCGAGATCAAGGAGAGGATGTTCAATCCATTCTTCACGACGAAGCCTGCCGGGGAGGGCACGGGGCTTGGGCTGTCGATTAGCCACGACATCATCGTCAAGCAACATGGCGGGTCGATTGAGGTCGATACGCAACCAGGTGAATTCACGGAATTTAAAATCATCCTGCCGCGCAGCGCAGCATCGCTTGCCAAATTGGGAGAACGCGCGTGAATCTTCTCATTCTCGTGGTCGATGACGAAGCTGACGTTGAAACGCTATTTCGTCAGCAATTCCGGCATGATCTGCGATCCGGCCGGTTTACGATGGAATTTGCGCAATCTGCCCCGGCCGCTTTGCAATGCATCAGCGATGCAGGTTCTGCCTCGCTTATTTTAATCCTGTCCGACATCAACATGCCGGGGATGAGCGGTCTTGAGCTGCTGCCCAAGGCGAAGGCTGCACGACCGGATGTACCGATCATCATGATCACGGCTTACGGCGATGCCGAAACCAAGCGTAAGGCGCTCGAGAGCGGCGCCGAAGCGCTTCTGACCAAGCCGATCGATTTCGAGCTACTCCGCAGCGAAATCGGCACGCGGGTTGAACGCCTGGCATGACCCTAGGGCGGCGATGGATAATCGAATCGCAAGTGCCAGACTTTTCGTGCCTTCAACGGCCCTGATAGGCCGGTGTGTACACAATTAGTCCGTCGAGAGCCTCGGTCACCTTAATCTGGCAAGACAGCCGAGAGGTCGGTTTCACCTCGAATGCGGTGTCGAGCATCTCTTCTTCCTCCACCGAGGGCGGTCCGACGACCGGGAACCACTTCTCATCTACGTGCACCAGACAGGTCGCGCAGGTGCAGGAGCCGCCGCATTCGGCGACAATACTGGTAACGTCGTTACGCAGCGCCGTTTCCATCACCGTTGAGCCGACCTCGGCTTCGACCGTGTGCTTCGTTCCGTCATGTTCGATATAGGTAATTTTCGGCATGCCGTGTTGAATGGCTGGATGAATGGAAGCGAGGCCGGCGCGTCAGGCGACGCCGAGTTTCTTCTGCAGGCTGGTGGATGAGGTGGTGTATTGGAACACCAGCTTTTTCTCCGGATAGACGTAGCGGTGCGCCTTTTGCGCCATCAAGGCCGCCTCGTGGAAGCCGGAAAGAATCAGCTTGAGCTTGCCCGGATAGGTATTGATGTCGCCGATAGCGAAGAGGCCGGGAATGCTGGTTTCAAAGGTGCCGGTGTCGGCCGGGATCAGCTCGTCTTCCATCTTCAGGCCCCAATCCGCAACTGGCCCCAGCTTCATCGTGAGGCCGAAAAAGGGGAGCATGGCATCGACTTCGACGCGCGCAATGGCGCCGTTATTGCCTTTGATAGAGCAGGCAGTGAGCTTTCCGTCGCTGCCTTCCAGTGCGGTCACCTGACCGATCTGCAGATCCATGCCGCCGGCAGCGACCAGCGCACGCATCTTGTTGACGCTGTCTGGTGCGCCGCGGAATTCATCGCGCCGATGCACCAGCGTCAGCCTTTCGGCAATCGGCTGAAGATTGAGCGTCCAGTCGAGCGCGCTATCGCCGCCGCCGACGATCAACAGCCGCTTGCCGCGGAACGCATCCATCTTGCGCACCGCGTAGAAGACCGACTTCTCCTCGTAAGGCTCGATGCCCTGGATCGGTGGGCGCTTGGGCTGGAACGAGCCACCGCCGGCCGCGATCACAACGCATTTTGCCTCAAAGCTCTTTCCGGTATCAGTGCGCAGACGAAACAGCGGCTCACCGATCTTTTCCAGCGTGGTCACCATCTCGTTGAGATGGAAGGTGGGGTGAAAGGGCTTGATCTGCTGCATCAATGCGTCGGTCAGGCCGTGCCCGGTGATGATTGGAATGCCAGGAATGTCGTAGATTGGCTTTTCCGGATAGAGCTCGGCGCATTGGCCGCCGACCTTGTCGAGGATATCGACGAGGTGAGCCTTGATATCGAGCAGGCCAAGCTCGAACACCGCGAACAGGCCGACCGGACCCGCGCCGATGATCAGAACATCGGTCTTGATCGTTTCGCTCATACTCTCATTCCGGCAGCGGCCGGCTCCTTACTCTTACTGTGGTTGTCATGCCGACCGGCGGGTTATGCGATTGTCGGGAACTTCGATCAGACGCAACAGTTCCGCCAGGTTCTGCTCCGGCGTTCTGTCGCTGGTGGAAAGCGCGACTTCCGCCTTGGCATAAAGCGGCTCGCGGCTGTGCAGAATCGAGATCAGATCTTCCATGGCCCGTGCGCTGTTAGCCATTGGCCGCATGTCGCCCTGTGCCATCACCCGCTTCATGTGCTCTTCCGGTTCGGCGCGGACCCATACCGTGAAACAGGAAGCAAGGAGCAGCTCGAGTGTGCCTGGTTCGGTCACAATGCTGCCGCTGGTGGCGACCACGAAACCTTTGTGCTGCCTCAGCACGTCGTCGAGCGCCTCGCGCTCGGCGCGCCGGAAGGTCTCCTGGCCGAACATGTCGAAGATTTCGCTCAACGTGGCGCCGCTGCGCTTTTCGATCTCGCGGTCGAGCTCGATGAAAGGGACGTCAAGGTGCTTTGCGAGCAGCCGGCCGAGCGTGGACTTGCCGCCGCCCCGAAGCCCGATGAGTGCGATGCGACGGCGGTGGGCGTCCTGCGATGGTTCGCTGAAATGTCGGAGCAACAGGTCCCGTGCTTCCGCGAGCGCGGTTGGCGACAGCCGTTCGAGAAACTGCGACAGCAGCACTAGGTCGAGCGCGGGCTCGGAACCTTCATGCACCAGTTGAGTGACGGGTAGACCGATCGCGCGCGAAATCCTGCGCAGCAGCACGATCGAGCCATTGCCGAGGCCGGCTTCAAGCTGTGCCAGATAGCGCTCCGACACCTTGGCGTGGCGAGCGAGGGCCTTGCGCGTCATGCCGCGCTGGTTGCGCAGCGTTCGGACGCGCTCACCGAGCCGACGCAGATAAGCATCGGTCTCGCGGCCAGTGGCAGGCTTGGTGCGGGTGCTTTTCACGGCTTCTCGGCTAACATGCATTATATTGCCAGGCAATAGGGGCTCCGGAACTGGTATTCACAGGTTATTGTTGTAGGGGCGCGGCCAAAGTGATACGTCTATGCAAAATAATGCATATTGGGAGATGGCGGCTGGCACCTCGCGCCACGGCCGGATAATCGCATGCAGACAATCGACTACCAAACCGATCCCTCGCGCTACCGCCATTGGCGCATCGAGCGCGACGGCGACATCGCCTATTTGATCATGGATGTCGACCAAGCTGGCGGGCTCGGCGATTACGAGCTCAAGCTTAATTCCTACGACCTTGGCGTCGATATCGAACTTAACGACGCGGTGCAACGCCTGCGCTTCGAGTATCCGGAGGTGCGCTGCGTCGTCATCAAATCCGGCAAGGACAATGTATTCTGCGCCGGCGCTAATATCCGTATGCTCGGCAAAGCGACGCACGGCGCTAAGGTGAACTTTTGCAAGTTCACCAACGAGACGCGGCTCGCGATCGAAGATGCGTCGGAGAATTCCAAACAAATCTATGTCTGCGCTATCAACGGCAACGCGGCCGGTGGCGGCTACGAGCTGGCGCTCGCCACCGATCACATCATGCTGGTGGACGATCGCCGATCGGCGGTAGCGTTACCGGAAACGCCATTGCTTGCGGTGCTGCCCGGCACAGGCGGGCTCACGCGCGTCACCGACAAGCGCAAGGTGCGGCGCGACCGCGCCGACGTCTTCTGTTCGATTGAGGAGGGGATCCGCGGGACAAAAGCCATAGAATGGCGCCTGGTGGATGAGGTGGTTCCCAACTCAAAATGGAAAGATACTGTAGCCGCGCGCGCTAAGGAGATTGCCGCGCGCTCGGACCGGCCGAAGGGCGCCAAGGGCATCATTCTGACGCCGCTCGAGCGCAAGATCGAGGCCGACCGCGTTGCTTATTCACACGTGGACGTGGAAATCGATCGCGCGCGGGGGCTTGCGACCGTCACCGTGCGCGGGCCATCGCAGGGCGCGCCGGCTTCGGTCGAGGCCGCACATGCGCTCGGCGCCAAGTTCTGGCCGCTCACGGTCGCGCGCGAGCTGGAAGATGCCATTTTGCATTTGCGCAGCAACGAGGCCGCCATCGGCGTCGTGCTGTTCCGCACCGACGGCAATGCGCAGGCCGTGCTGGAGCACGATGATTTTCTCGCCAAGGCCAACGGCGACTGGCTGATGCGCGAGATCCGCCATTATCTCAAGCGAGTCCTGAAACGCGTGGATGTCACCGCCAAGAGCTTCATCGCGCTGATCGAGCCGGGCTCGTGCTTTGCCGGCATGCTGGCCGAGCTTGCCTTCGCCGCGGACCGCTCGCTGATGCTGATCGGCACGCGCGAGGGCGACAATCGCAAGCCCGCCGCGATCACGCTGGGGCAGGCGAATTTCGGCTTCTACCCGATGGGCAACGGGCTGACGCGCCTGGAGACGCGTTTCCTGGGCGAGCCGAAAACGCTCGACACGCTCAAGGGCAAGATCGGCACCGCAGTGGAAGGCGAGGAGGCCGCCGAATTGGGTCTCGTCACCGCGGCCTATGAGGATTTCGACTGGGACGACGAATTGCGCGTGATGCTGGAGGAGCGCACCAGCTTCTCGCCCGACGCCATGACTGGCATGGAGGCGAACCTCCGCTTCGCCGGCCCAGAGACGATGGAAACGAAGATCTTTGGTCGTTTGACCGCCTGGCAGAACTGGATCTTCCAGCGGCCGAACGCTATCGGCGAGCAGGGCGCGCTGAAACTCTACGGCAGCGGCGTGTCGCCGACGTTCAATAAGGAAAGGGTGTAGCTATGAACATCGCTCAGGTCGACTATGACGGCTTGATCCCGAACAATGTCGCGCTCGGGCAGGATGTGCGCGTCAAGCGCGCCCTGGAGAAATGGCATCCCGGCTACATCGACTGGTGGAACGACATGGGGCCGGAGGGCTTC
>DASWAK010000170.1:0-1824 GCA_036391175.1 Pseudolabrys sp. | reverse complement strand
AAGCGCTGTGCAGAAAGCCAATCACTGGCATTGCCGGCTGCTGCGCGTGTGCGGCAAGCGGCCAAGCCGCTGCTGTGCCAATGAGTGTAATGAAATTGCGCCGCCTCATCGCCACTCTCGAGGCTGGGGACACGGCATCTTATCGACTTAAACTAGTATACCGGAAGTAGGCGATGTCCGCTTTGGGTCAAAAGCAGACATCGGATTGCCGCCCATTGATGTCCGCTTTACTCCCATGTGTGGACGTATATGGACCCCGCCCGATTGCAACAGGCTGACTGGTTCGGGTGCAACAGTCACAACTGCTGACGTATATCCGGCTTCTTGATGCGGCCCGAGAATTCGGCGCCGCGAGCCCCGATGGATTTTCGCGTGCTTCCACCTCAACGGCGCCCAGACATTGGCCTATGCCATGCCGGTCCACACACCAGGTTCGGGAAGCAACGGAGTGACCGTTTCACCATCTCCCGTCATCTGATTGCAATTGCCAGGTAAGACCTCACGTCCTGAGAGTACCACCCATCAAGCCGCCTGGACGGAGCGCGCGGGTTCGTAAGAGACATTCCCGGCGAGCATTGCCCAGACGATACGCGCATTCTTGTTGGCGAGCGCCACGGCCGCGACGTTCGCATGCCGACGCTGGCGAAGGCTAGCAAGCCAGCGGCTTCGCGGATCCTGCTTGCCCCGAGCTTTGCCAAGAACAGCGCGAGCGCCGTGGATCATCAACGTGCGTAAATAGCGATCGCCGCGTTTGCTGATGCCGAATAGGCGGTTTCGTCCGCCACTTGACCGCTGCTTCGGCACCAGCCCTAGCCATGCGGCGAACTGACGGCCGTTCTTGAAGCAGCTCCGATCCCCGACGGCAGCAACAAGAGCGGTAGCGGTCACCGGTCCGATGCCTTCGATTTCCCCAAGCCTTTGGCACAGCTCACTGGTGCGATACAGCTCTCGGATCCGCCGATCGCAGGATGCGATCCGGCGATCGAGATCGAGCAATTCGGCTTTGCCTTCGATAATCAGCACCCGGACCAGCATATTGAGGCTGTCCGTGGAATTTCCCGTGATCTCGGCAAGAGCACGTCGCAGTCTCCAGATGTCGCGGGCGATGACAATGCCATGCTCGGCGAGGATGCCACGAATCTGATTGACGAGTTTCGTCCGGCTTCGCACCAGGCGCTGGCGAATCCGATGGAGGGCTTGGACCGCGAGCTGTTCGGGTGACTTCGGCGGAACAAACCGCATCGTGGGTCGGCCGACAGCCTCGCAGATAGCCTCTGCATCATTTCGATCGTTTTTGTTCGTTTTCACATACGGGGCCACAAACTGAGGGCTTATCAGGCGGACCTTGTGACCAAGCTCCGTAAGCACGCGTGCCCAGTAGTGCGCGCCGTTGGAAGCTTCCATCCCGACCAAGCAAGGCGGCAGATCGGCAAAAAACGTCGAGACCGATCCTCGACGCAGAGTTTTGCGAATGACAACATTCCCCTGTCCGTCAACGCCATGAACCTCAAACACGTACTTTGCCAAGTCCAAGCCAATTCGAACGACCTGCATGATGATCCTCCCTCGCTGCAGTCCACGTCCGAAATTCGACCCGGCCGGGTGGGCGGGGTCCATACCACATGGTGACAGTGTTCGGTAATGTCCGCTTTCGGGGGTCAAGCGGACATCGTGATTTCGGAGCGTGATGTCTGCTTTTGACCCGTTACTGACATCGGCGGCTTTACGTCGCACGCACTGCAGAACTCTGATGCCGATTGGGACGATGCTGCGTCTCGAAGCCCGGGTGGACCACTCTTTAGATGCTCTATTCTAATGTTTTTC
>DASWAK010000169.1:0-1604 GCA_036391175.1 Pseudolabrys sp. | reverse complement strand
GGATGATATGGGCAGGGTCATTCGAGAAGCCAAGGTTGCGAGCGAGCTCGACGCTCTGCTGCTGGCGCTCAAGAACGACGCCTACCGCTTCAAGCGCATTGGATTGGAGGCCGGGCCGCTGTCGCAGTGGCTTTACAGCGCACTTGCCGAAGCGAACTTGCCGGTGATCTGCGTCGAGACGCGGCACATGCGTGCCGTTCTCAAGGCGCAGATCAACAAGACCGATCGTAACGATGCCCGCGGCATCGCGCAGATGATGCGGGCAGGACTTTATCGCCCGGTACATGTCAAGACGTTACGCAGCCAGAAGCTGCGCACGCTGCTGACCCATCGCAAGCTGCTGCAGTCCAAGGCGATTGCTATCGAAAACGACCTGCGCGGCACCTTGCGCAACTTCGGCCTCAAGGTGGGCACGGTCGGGACGGCCAAGTTCGAGGCGCGCATCAAAGAGTTGGTCGAGACGCTTCCCGATCTGGCCCTTTTGGTCGAGCCACTACTTGTCGTCCGCAGGGCGTTGCGCGAACAGATCGCGGTTCTGCACCGCCGTGTGCTGGCCATTGTCCGTGACGATGAAGTGTGCCGACGGCTGATGACGGTCCCCGGCGTCGGGCCGGTGGTGGCGCTGACCTTTCGCACCACCGTCGACGTGCCGGCTCGCTTCCGCAACTCCAAGGCGGTCGGGGCGGTGTTGGGGCTGACGCCGTGCAAGCATCAATCGGGCGAGAGCGACTATACCGGCGCGATATCAAAGTGCGGAGACGAGATGATGCGGGTCATGCTCTATGAGGCGGCCCAGATCATGCTGACGCGCTCAGCCAAATGGTCCTGGCTCAAGGCCTGGGCGATGCAGATCGCCAGGCGCCGCGGCATGAAGAAAGCAATCGTAGCGCTGGCCCGCCGCCTGGCCGTCATTATGCACCGTATCTGGGTTGACGGCACCGAGTTCCGCTGGACCCGACAAGAGGTTGCCGCAGCCTGACAATGCAGGATCAGATCCAATAGGAGAAACGCCAGCTCCACCGTGCGGTGGCATGATGTCCCTCGCGGGACGATGGATGAGGTGAGATCGTATGTTCGCTTGGACCTGCCGTTCGTCTGACGGCAAGGCCGACCCAAAGATTGTTCCGCCTCGTTCTCGAACCCCATAATGGAAGGGCCCTGGCGCCGATTCCGGAGAGAAGCACGAGCCCGTGAGCGACATCGACACGAGACCGGTGGATAGTCTGAAAGCGCTTGACCCCAAACGGCCGATGAGAGAAGCGGACATAGCGCGGCCCTTGGAACTTGCCTAAAATTTCGGGTCCTGAATTGCTTGGAGGGCGACATGAGGCGCCATGGCAGGGCGAGCGGCTCGTCGCGCAAGGCCGCATTGCCTAAGGCTCGTAAAACGTCGATGGCTCGCGTGTCGACAACCCACGTGCAGGAACAGCTCGACCATGCTTTGCGTGAACGCGACGAGGCATTGGAGCAGGTATCGGCGACCTCCGAGATACTAAAGATTATCAGCAAATCGCCGGGCGAGCTTGAGCCAGTTTTTGATGCGATGCTCGAGAACGCAACGCGATTTTGCGCCGCCAAATTTGCCACTCTGTATCTTTGCGACG
>DASWAK010000168.1:0-2574 GCA_036391175.1 Pseudolabrys sp. | reverse complement strand
TCTTCGAGAGCTGCCCCGATCCGGGCGAGCCGAGCAGATTGCAGGCGCGCGCGTAAGCCGCGATAACTTTCTCAGCTCGAGCGAAAGGGTCGGCATCGCCCCCACACATAACGGTCAGCACGCCATTCTCGGCGCCGGCCTGACCGCCGGATACCGGCGCATCGACGAAATCGAAGCCACCCTTTTTCGAAGCCGCGTAAAGTTCGCGCGCAATTTCCGCAGAGGCGGTCGTATGGTCGACAAAAACCTTGCCCTTGCCCAGGCCCGCGAAGGCGCCGTTCGGGCCCAATGTCACTTCGCGTAGATTGTGATCGTTGCCGACGCACGCCATAACGAAGTCCTGGCCTTCAGCCGCGGCTTTGGGGGTAGGGGCCGACCGTCCGCCGTGTTGCTTGACCCACTGCTCGGCTTTAGCGGCGGTCCTGTTATAGACGGTCACCTCGTGACCGCCTTTATTCCTCAAGTGCCCCGCCATTGGGTAGCCCATAACACCCAGGCCCAGAAACGCCACCTTCGCCATCATCATTCTCCTTCGAATTTTCCCCTTGGCCAGCCGCAGCCGATGCCTATCTGCCAATAGGTCATTGCCCAGGCCGACGCGTCAACCGGTCTCGCTGGTCGCGCCGCATTGACGGACCCCTGGTCTGGCCTATGGTGACGCCCGCAACATGGGCATGTGATTATGGCGGTGAGCAAGGAGCAAGTTCTCGCGGCTCTGGCGAAGGTGCCGTCGCCCAGTGGGACGGCTTTGCCGGACGCGCGCGTGATCTCCGATATTGTCGTTTCAGACGGCAAGGTATTCTTCTCGCTGACAGTCGATGCGGCGGCGGTAAAAGCCTGGGAGCCGGTGCGCAAGGCGGCCGAAGACGCAGTACGCAAAATTCCCGGCGTGCAATCAGCACTCGTCGCGTTGACCGCTGAACGTAGTCCCGGTCTGGCCGCGCGCGGGCCTCAGCCGGCGCACACAGCGGCCCAGCCGCAACGCACTGCCCATCCCGCTGACAAAGTGCAACCGGGAATTCCCGGCGTCGACGCTGTGATCGCGGTCGCGTCCGGCAAAGGCGGCGTCGGCAAGTCGACCACCGCGGTTAATCTGGCGCTCGGCCTGCGCGATCTCGGGCTGAAAGTCGGGATGCTCGATGCCGACATTTACGGACCCTCGCTGCCAAAGCTGTTGGCCATCAAGGAGAAGCCACAGACCATCGGTGGCACGCGTCTCAAGCCCATCGATCGCTATGGCCTGACGGTGATGTCGATCGGTTTCCTGATCGATGAAGAGACGCCGATGATCTGGCGCGGCCCGATGGTGATGTCGGCGATCACGCAGATGCTGCGCGAGGTCGAGTGGGGCAAACTTGACGTCATGGTGGTCGACATGCCGCCCGGCACTGGAGACGCGCAGCTCACGATGGCGCAGCAGGTTCCGCTGAAGGGCGCCGTCATTGTTTCCACACCGCAGGACCTCGCACTGATCGACGCGCGACGTGGTGTCGCTATGTTTAAGCGTGTGAGCGTGCCGGTGCTCGGCGTGGTCGAGAACATGAGCTATTTCCTGTGTCCGAGCTGCGGCACGCGTTCGGATATCTTCAGTCATGGCGGGGCGCACAAGGAAGCCGAACGTCTCGGCGTGCCTTTCCTCGGAGAAGTCCCGCTTCATATGACCATCCGGGAGAAATCCGATGCCGGCCTGCCGGTCGTCGCGACCGAACCTGACGGCGAGCATGCCCGCATTTACCGCGACATCGCGACTAAAGTGCTTGCCCAACTTAAGGGCGAAGCGGCCAGCCGGGGCGCCCCGAAGATTGTGATTGAGGCCTAAACTCTAGGTTTTCGCCGAGGCGAAAGGACTAGACGGTTTGCGCAATTTCCATCTTGTGCGCTTTCGGGCCCCGCAGCATTGTATGCGCCTGCCAGACGTATTCGCTGACGGGGGCGAAAGACGAAACGTCAGGACGCCCAGATGGAGGAACAAATGAAACGACGCCAATTTTTGACAGCAATGGGGGCCGGCGCAGCCGCCACCGCGGTTGCCGCTCCGGCGATCGCGCAATCGTCGCCGGCCTTGAAATGGCGACTGACGGCAAGCTGGCCGAAATCGCTCGATACGCTGTACGGCACCTGCGAGCTGTTCGCGAAATATGTGTCGGAAGCGACCGACGGCAAATTTCAGATCCAGACGTTCGCTGCAGGCGAGATCGTACCTGGTCTGCAAGTGCTCGATGCGGTGCAGAACGGCACCGTCGAATTGGGCCACAGCGCCCAGTACTACTACATCGGCAAGGATCCGACCTGGGCGCTGTTCTGCGCCGTCCCGTTCGGCCTCAATGCCCGCATGCAGAACTCATGGTTTTACCATGGCGATGGCCAGAAGCTGATCGACGAGTTTGGCGCCAAGTTCAACACCAAGTGCCTACTCGCCGGCAACACCGGCTGCCAGATGGGTGGCTGGTTCAACAGGGAGATCAAGGAGCCGGGCGACTTCAAGGGCCTCAAGATGCGCATCGGAGGTTGGGCCGGCAAAACACTCGGCAAGCTCGGCGTCGTCGCGCAGCAGATCGCCGGTGGCGACATCTA
>DASWAK010000167.1:0-2446 GCA_036391175.1 Pseudolabrys sp. | reverse complement strand
ACGAGCTGCGCGAAACGCAATTCGAGCCGGCTCAACGGCACCGAGCGTGCCCACAGCAGATGATTTTGCGAGAAGGTGAGCTCTTCGCGCACATCGATCAGCGCCAACTCTGCGCCGTCGTCGAGCATGGCCTTGACGGCGGCAGCGGTGACCGGGCGCATCATCATCGCCTTTGCGGCGGGAGAATGCAGGTTCACGTCGCCTGCTGCGCGGTCATCTGCTCGACCTCGCCGGTCTTCAGGTCGATGCGGATACGATCGATCTTGTCCAGATTGGTGCCGGTCACGCGGATGAAGCGCGCGTAGTCTGGATAATCGATCGAGTGGATGGCGCCATTCTGGTAGATGCCGGCCTTGCCGGGCGTAAGCCGGTATTTCTTTACAGGCTTGAGCTTTGCGTGCTTGGGGTCTTTTCCGTCGTCCTCGCGTTCCCACTCGATCATGTCGGTGTACTTCGTTGCCTGGCCATAGATCGCCCAGGAAGCGCCGTGGTCATGCGGCGGGGACACGCGCGCCTTGTCGTTGATGTGTGCGAGAATCTGGAAGCCGAGCTTCGGGTCCTCGTACAGCACTTTCAGGCCGCGCGGTGCGTCGTCACCGCAATATTCGCGGACGAAATCGGCATTGGCGAGCAGCCGCTCGAGATTGGCGCGCACCTGTTCTCGGCCGGCGGGGCCGGGATCGCGCGCAAGGATTCCGCGGCAATCGGCAATGAACTGGTTGAGATTGTAGGCCATGGCGTCCTCCCGAGTATGGCGCAAACTCTCGCGCAAGTCCGTGCCGAATGCCAGTCAGCCCTCCCTCGGAAGAGGGAGGGCACGGAGCAGGCCCTATGACACGCGTTTCACGCGACCCCAGGTCTTGAGTGCCGACCAAATGCCTCGCTCGAGCCGGAAGCGGTCAATCGGCGCCGACGATTTGATCGAGTTGATACGGTAGAGGCCGACGCCGGTCCACTGGAAGCCGCACTTTTCCAGCACCCGGCGCGAAGCCGGGTTGGTGACACGTGCTCCAGCCTGCAACGCCTCATGCGTGAGGTCGGTGAAGGCGTAGTCGATCACCGCGTGCAACGCTTCAGTAGCGTAGCCTTGGTTCCAATATGGCACGCCGAGCCAGTAACCGAGCTCCGGCGTGTCGTCGTAGTGGAACATGATTCCGCAAGCGCCGATAACAGTTTTGTCACGCAGCGTGATCAGGAAGGCGGCCCCACCGTCCTTGTTTGCCCCGTCGATAAATTTCTCGGCATCCGCCACCTTGTACGGATGCGGAATACGCGCGGTATTTTCGGCGATGCGGCGATCGTTGGCGAGCGCTGCTACCGCTTTAGCGTCCTCGAGGCGCGCTGCGCGCAAGGCAAGCCGCTTGGTCTCGAGGACGGGGATACTTCCCTCGCGGAATCTTCCTGTCGGTATTTCTTCCAGCAGTGTCATGGCACAGGCTCCAGGTTGAAAAAGTTAAGAGGGGGAGCCGGTCACCCGTCTCCCCCTCTCAGAGCCCTATGAGGCCCCGCCGGTTTGACTGGATAACCGGCGGACCTCGATTTTTGTCCACCGTCTTATTCGGCCGCAGCCTCCGTCATCGGTACAACGGACACGTAGGTGCGGCCTTTAGCTTTCGTTGCAAACTGAACCTTTCCATCGGTGAGCGCGAACAGCGTGTGATCCTTGCCGGTGCCGACGTTACGGCCGGCATGCCATTTGGTTCCGCGCTGACGCGCAAGAATATTGCCGGCGAGCACGATCTCGCCGCCGGTCGACTTCAAGCCGAGCCGCCGGCCCGCCGAGTCGCGGCCGTTTCTCGAAGATCCGCCTGCTTTCTTATGCGCCATAGTGGTCTCTCGAATTCTCTTACTGTGTACACCGATTCCGTGACGGAATCATCTCACTTCTTCTTGCTCTTTGTAGCGGGCTTGGCGGGCTTTTTTGCGGCCGCCTTGGCCGGTTTCTTGGGCTTTGCGGCCGGTTTGGCCTTCGCTGTCGGAGCAGCCTCGGCTTCCGCCTTCGGCTTCGGCTCGCGCTTGGGCCGCGGCGCTGCGGTTTTCGACGGCTTGGCACCGCCGGTGAGGATTTCGGTAATGCGGACCACCGAAAATTCGTGGCGATAGCCGCGTTTGCGGCGCGAATTCTTGCGCCGGCGCTTCTTGAAGGCGATCACCTTGTCGCCGCGAGTATGCTGGAGCACCTCGCCGGCAACAGTCGCACCGGCAACTTTCGGCGTGCCAAGTTGCGGCGTGTCGCCGCCAACCACCAGCACTTCGCCGAACTCGACGATCTCGCCGGGCTGGCCGTTGACCCGGTCGATCCGGATCACGTCTTCGGCGGCGACCCGGTACTGTTTACCGCCGGTCTTGATGACTGCGAACATCTTTCGTCCTCGTGTTCGATCCCGGCGCTCGGATTGTTCCGGACCGGCTTCTTTCAGTCGGTTTGTTGTTTGTTTTTAAGGGC
>DASWAK010000166.1:0-1523 GCA_036391175.1 Pseudolabrys sp. | reverse complement strand
CCGGATGGTCCATTTATCATCGCATGCAACCACCAATCGTCGTGGGAGACCTTAGTCTTCAACCTCCTTATACCCGACGTTTGTATCGTTATGAAAAAGAGCCTTTATAGCTATCCCTTCTTTGAGGTGGCGCCGGTTGTTCGGACAGATTTTCCGCTTGGATAAGTGGAACGTCTGCCGGGGTTAGGCCGCCAAGCGGACTGGCGGCAAGCTGTGTACTCCCCAGTAAGCTTGATCGGGCGTCATACCGTCAAGGCTCGAATGCGGGCGGCGGCGATTGTAAAGATCGAGATACCGCCCGATCGAGGTCCGCGCGTCTGGCACGCTCTCGTAGGCATGCAGGTAAACCTCTTCGTACTTTACCGTCCGCCAAAGCCGCTCGACGAACACGTTGTCCCGCCAGGCGCCTTTGCCGTCCATGCTGATCGCGATACCGTTCTTAGCAAGTATGTCGGTGAAGGCCGCGCCTGTGAACTGAGAGCCTTGATCCGTGTTGAAGATTTCCGGCTTTCCATGCCTGGCGAGCGCTTCCTCCAGCGCCGCGATGCAGAACGAGGCTTCCATTGTGATGGACACCCGCCACGACAGCACGCGCCGCGAGAACCAGTCGAGCACAACGGCGAGATAGACGAAGCCCTTGGCCATCGGGATATAGGTGATGTCCATCGCCCAGACCTGGTTGGGCCGCACGATCTCCAGGCCGCGCAGCAGATAGGGATAGACCTTGTGCCCCGGCTCCGGCTTTGTCGTGCGCGGACGCCGGTACAGCGCCTCGATCCCCATGCGCCGCATTAGCGTCTTGACATGACGCCGGCCGGCCTTGCTCCCATTGGCAGCCAAAAGACGGCGCAACATCCGGGCCCCCGCGAAGGGAAATTCCAGATGCAGCCTGTCGATCTGGCGCATAAGTTCGAGATCGGCGGCCGGCGCCGGACGCGGCAGGTAATACACCGTGCTGCGCGCAAGGCCCGCGGCCTCGGCCTGTTTCGTGACGCTCAACGCATGACCGCGGTCGATCATCGCCTTGCGTTCAGCAACCCCGCCTTGCTGAGCGCGCCCTCTAAAAAATCGTTCTCCAGCGTCAGCTCGCCGATCTTCGCATGCAGCGCCTTGACATCCGTGGACGGCGCCACCCGGGACGCGCCGCTGCCTGGCCCGAACACGGTCGCCGCGCTGCCTTCGAGCTGCGCCTTCCAGGCCGTAATCTGGTTCGGGTGCACGTCGAACTGTTCCGCCAATTGGGCAAGCGTCCGCTCGCCCTTGATCGCCGCCAACGCCACCTTTGCCTTGAAGGCCGGTGAGTGGTTCCGCCGTGGTCTTCTGGTCATTGCTGCTCCTGATTCGCGAGCACCAGCGTGCCCGTTGTCAGGCAGAAATTCCACTTACCGCACTGTCCGAAATTGTGGAGCCGCCTCTAAGATCGTCTATCCGCTCGATGAGGTGCTGCTTTTATGCCTGCTGGCGGTGCTGGCCGGGGCCGAGACGTTTACAGACATCGCGTTATTTGGCGAGAAGAAGCTTTC
>DASWAK010000165.1:0-13188 GCA_036391175.1 Pseudolabrys sp. | reverse complement strand
ACCTACGCCGGACGGACCTATGACCGCCATTACAGATATTATCGGCCGCGAAATCCTCGATAGCCGTGGCAATCCGACCGTGGAGGTCGACGTTATTCTGGAGGACGGCTCGAAAGGCCGGGCCGCCGTTCCTTCCGGCGCCTCCACCGGTGCGCACGAGGCGGTCGAACTGCGTGATGGCGACAAGGCGCGCTATGGCGGCAAGGGGGTGCACAAAGCGGTCGACGGCGTCAATGGCGAAATATTCGATGCCCTCGGCGGCATGGATGCCGAGGCGCAAACCAAAATCGATGAAACGTTGATTAGCCTCGACGGCACGCCAAACAAAGGCCGACTCGGTGCTAATGCGATTCTGGGCGTGTCACTCGCGGTGGCTAAAGCCGCCGCCGCCGCGAAGAAGGCGCCCCTTTACCGCTATGTTGGCGGCACTGCCGCGCGCGTGCTGCCCGTTCCAATGATGAATATCGTCAATGGTGGCGTACATGCCGACAATCCAATCGACTTTCAGGAATTCATGATCATGCCGGTTGGCGCGCTGACATTTGCCGAAGCGTTACGCGCGGGCGCCGAAATCTTTCATACACTGAAGGGGCAACTCCAATCGGCAAATCTCAATATTAATGTCGGCGACGAAGGCGGCTTTGCTCCCAACCTAAAGTCGGCAGAGGCGGCGCTTGATTTCATTATGCAGGCGATCACCAAAGCGGGCTACAAGCCCGGCAACGACGTGATTCTGGCGCTCGATTGCGCCGCGACCGAATTCTTCAAGGACGGCACTTACGCTTACGAAGGCGAGGGCAAGAAACGCTCAAGGCAGGAGCAAGCGAAATATCTTGCGGATCTGGTCGGACGCTACCCTATCGTCTCAATCGAAGATGGTATGGCGGAAGACGACTGGGAGGGTTGGAAAATTCTAACCGATCTCATCGGGGAGAAATGTCAACTGGTCGGCGACGATTTATTTGTCACCAACGTCGCGAGACTAGCCAAGGGCATCAAAGATGGCATCGCCAATTCGATCCTGGTTAAGGTCAACCAAATCGGTACGCTTACGGAAACGCTGGCTGCGGTCGAGATGGCACACAAGGCTGGCTACGCCGCCGTAATGTCGCACCGTTCTGGCGAAACCGAAGATTCCACAATCGCCGATTTAGCGGTTGCCACTAACTGCGGGCAGATCAAGACCGGTTCACTGGCGCGTTCGGATCGCACCGCCAAATACAATCAGTTGCTCCGCATAGAGGAGGAACTTGGCCCGCAAGCGAAATATGCCGGGCGCCACGCTTTGAAATCGCGTCGATAATATTGCGGCGTTTGGAATACTTGTGTTGATCGCCATTTCGCTGCAAATTGAATCCAACAGCCAAACCTGAGTAACTGCGATGGACCAGACCACGACCTTGTCTAGCTATGACCGACGCCGGGCGGCCGATCGCTTGGCCGCTTTTATTGTGCAGTCGATCGATGGAGCGCGCGCAGTCGAAAAACCATTTTTCCATCTCGAATTCGACCGCGTATTTCCGGACGACATTTACGGGCAGATCCTGGCCCTAATGCCGGAGTCCGTTGACTATCGACCGATGCATGGGCGCAGCAAGGGCCACGATCTCAAAGATGGCACTCATACGCGCGTAAAAATCGATTTGTTTCCGGAGTACATCCGAAATCTGCCGCCGGAAAAGCGCAGCCTATGGGATGTCGTCGGTCGCGCGCTGTGCTCGGAGCCTGTCAAGCAAGCCTTCATCCGACGGCTGGCACCAGGCCTGTCCAAACGTTTTGGCGAGGACTTTGCAAAGGTCGGAATGTATCCGATCCCGATCCTTACCCGCGACATTCCTGGCTATCTGATTACTCCACACACCGACACGCATTGGAAAGGCATTACCGTTCAGCTCTATCTGCCGAAGGACGACGCCAACACCGACATCGGTACAATCTTCCATGAGAAGCTGCCCGACGGTTCCATGCCGAAGAAAGCGCAGATGCGCTTTGCGCCTAACAGCGGCTATGCTTTTGCCGTCGGTAGCGACACCTGGCACTCCGCCGACCCGGTGCATAATCGGGTGAAGACCCGCGATTCGATTCTGCTGACCTATTTTGTCGACCAGGGTTTGCTGAAGATCTTGCGCAACCGCGGCAAGCGGCTTGGCAATTTCGTTCTCAACGAAATTCGCTACCGAATCTAAGCCCGCGCAGATTATGCGCTGCTATTGCGGACGACTCCGCCGGTTTCGGGAGGCCTTGTATTCTGTGGGCCTTTGAGAAGTGTCCGAGGCAGTGCCCACCGGAAGGTAATTACCTCCCTTTTTTGCGGTCGCTTTAAATCGGAGGAACTAACCAGGCTAAAAAGTCTAGAAATTTAAAGACGCCTTAACGGGCTTGGCCCATCTTGGCCGGCCATGGTTACTCACCGCCGTCGTCGCACCATCCTGACCGTTCTCTGCCTTTATATATTCGCGGCGCTATTCATTGGCTATTTCGCTGTTAATGCGTTCACAGGCAATCACGGCCTGCGTGCGCAACAGGACCTCGAACAGCAACTTGCGGCAATGAAGGACGAACTGGGACAGCTTAAATCCGAGCGTGCACTATGGGAAAGGCGGGTGTCGCTGTTGCAGGCCGACCGTATTGACCCGGACATGCTTGACGAACGCACCCGCGCCCTCATCGGCTATGTCGACCCGCGCGATCTGATCCTAGTTTTACATCCACGTTAGGGATCGCAGAAGGCCCACGGGCATTATCTACCGCCGTAAGCTAACGAATTCCGCCGAACTCCACGGCGTTTTGGCGCTAGGTGGCCGGCCGGCCTCACGCTTTCGCCCCCGGGCGATTTAAGCTATGGGGGGTCGGGAAAGCCCACCGACGCCCCGTCACAATTGCCGGACGCTTTCGCAGGGAGCGCTAATGGCAGTCGCCCAAAAAAATCCGAGCACCGACACCAAACTCGTCGCCGCCGATTTCAGCAAGGAGCAGGAGCTTTCCGCCTACCGCGCCATGCTGACCATTCGCCGCTTCGAGGAGAAGGCCGGACAGATGTACGGCATGGGACTAATCGGTGGGTTTTGCCACCTTTATATCGGCCAGGAGGCGGTGGTGGTCGGAATGCAGATGGCACTGGAGCCCGCCGACCAGGTGATTACAGGCTATCGGGACCACGGTCATATGTTAGCGACCGGCATGGACCCCAAAGGCGTGATGGCTGAACTCACCGGTCGCGCGCACGGCTATTCCAAGGGCAAAGGCGGCTCTATGCACATGTTCAGCGTCGAGAAAGGTTTCTACGGCGGTCACGGTATCGTCGGCGCACAGGTGCCGTTGGGCACAGGCCTTGCCTTCGCTAACCACTATCGCGGCAACCACAACATCACCCTCACGTATTTCGGTGACGGCGCCGCCAACCAGGGCCAAGTCTATGAGAGCTTCAATATGGCGGAGCTCTGGAAGTTGCCTGTTGTTTACGTAATCGAGAACAATCGCTACGCCATGGGCACCGCGATCACGCGCGCTTCGGCGGAAGTGAATCTGTCTCGACGCGGATTATCCTTTAACATTCCTGGCGACCAGTTGGATGGGATGGATGTGCGCGCCGTGAAGGCAGCGGGCGAGAAGGCTGCGGCTTGGTGCCGTGCCGGCAAGGGCCCCTACATTCTTGAAATGCTTACTTATCGTTATCGCGGGCATTCAATGTCGGATCCAGCGAAGTATCGCACCCGCGAGGAGGTCGATAAGGTTCGCACACACCATGATCCAATCGACATGGCGCGCCACCGCATTCTCGAAAGGAAATTCGCCAATGAAGACGCGCTAAAGACAATTGATGGCGAGGTGCGTGACTTGATCAACCAGGCGGCGGAGTTCGCCACCCACGATCCCGAACCGGACGTCTCAGAACTTTATACCGACATCTATCGCTGATTCTGTTGTCTGGAAAATATAACGCCTATGCCAACCGAAGTGCTCATGCCCGCCCTCTCGCCCACGATGGAGAAGGGCAACCTCGCCAAGTGGCTTAAAAAAGAGGGTGACAAAATCAAGTCCGGCGACGTCATTGCCGAAATTGAGACCGACAAGGCAACGATGGAGGTTGAAGCAGCAGACGAGGGCACGCTCGGCAAAATACTTGTACCGGAAGGTACGGCCGATGTTGCGGTGAATACGCCGATAGCGGTGATCCTCGGCGAGGGCGAAGACAAGGCCGCGATACGGTCAATGAAGCCTGCTCAACAGCAGGAGGCGACTGAATCCACATCACCAGCGAAAGCCCAGAAGCAGCAGGCGAAGGTGCAAGACGTGCTGACGCCCAAACCATCGGTCGCGCCCGAGGCGCCGACTCCACTGGCTGCGAACGATCCCGACATTCCCGAAGGCACCGAAATGGTTACCATGACCATGCGTGAGGCGTTGCGTGACGCCATGGCCGAGGAAATGCGACGCGACAAGGACGTATTCGTGATGGGCGAGGAGGTCGCCGAATATCAGGGCGCATACAAGGTCACGCAGGGTCTGTTGCAGGAATTTGGACCGAAGCGCGTGATTGACACCCCGATTACTGAACACGGCTTCGCGGGCCTCGGAATTGGTGCGGCGCTCGCGGGTCTCAAGCCGGTCGTTGAATTCATGACGTTCAATTTTGCCATGCAAGCAATGGATCAGCTGATCAATTCTGCCGCGAAGACGCTCTATATGTCAGGCGGACAGATGGGCTGCCAGATCGTTTTTCGCGGGCCCAACGGCGCCGCCGCCCGTGTTGCCGCGCAACATAGCCAGGACTATTCGGCGTGGTATTCGCACATCCCGGGCTTGAAGGTCATTGCACCGTCGACTGCTGCCGATGCCAAGGGATTGCTGAAAGCCGCGATCCGCGATCTTAATCCAGTGGTTTTCCTTGAAAACGAAATTCTCTACGGCCATTCAGGGCCAGTTCCGAAACTCGACGATTTTGTGTTGCCGATTGGCAAAGCAAGAATCGCGCGTGCCGGCAATGACGTGACCATTGTCGCATGGTCGATGGGCATGATCTATGCACTCAGGGCTGCGGAGCAACTGGCCGATGACGGCATCGAGGCCGAAGTAATCGACCTGCGTACACTCAAGCCCATGGACACCGACACCATCGTTGCCTCGGTGCAGAAGACTGGTCGCGCAGTGACGGTGGAGGAGGGGTGGCAACAGTCGGGCGTCGGTGCCGAGATCGCCGCACGGATCATGACTTTCGCATTCGACTATCTGGATGCGCCGGTCGCGCGCGTATCTGGAAAAGAAGTACCAATGCCTTACGCCGCCAATCTCGAAAAACTAGCGCTCCCTTCGGTCGCCGAGGTCGTCGAGGCGGTCAAAGCTGTTTGCTATCGGTAGGCGCGCATGCCGACCAATATCCTCATGCCGGCGCTTTCGCCCACGATGGAGAAGGGCAACCTTGCTCGCTGGCTGAAGAAGGAGGGCGACAAGATCAAGTCTGGCGATGTCATCGCCGAAATCGAGACCGACAAGGCAACGATGGAATACGAGGCGGTCGACGATGGCACCCTCGCCAAGATTGTTGTGCCCGAAGGCACACAAGATGTCGCTGTGAATTCAGTCATCGCTGTGCTTGCGAGCGAGGGTGAGGACGTTAAGGCCGCAGCGAGTGGGGCGAAGAGTTCACCGCAGACCGCGCCCCATGCTTCCACAAAGCCGGCATCCGTGGTGGCAGCAAAGCCTGCTGCCGAGAAACCCGCCTCCGCTATAGTGCCAAGCGCGCCCAAGGCGTTACCAACGCCTTCGCAGCCACCGAAGGGCGCCAACCGCATTTTTTCTTCACCGCTCGCGCGCCGCCTCGCCAAAGAAGCCAGTATTGATCTCAATCGCGTACAGGGATCTGGCCCGCATGGCCGTGTCATTGCGCGTGACGTCGAGCAGGCAAAATCCGGCAGGGGTTTGCGTGCCCCGGGTGCACCCACACCAATGGCTGCCACGCCGTCTAACGCACAGATCCGCGCGTTGTACGAAGATGGCTCCTACGACTTCGTTCCTCACGATTCGATGCGCAAAATCATTGCGCAGCGGCTCACGCTGTCGAAACAGACGATCCCACATTTCTATCTCACCCTCGACTGCGATATCGGCAAGCTCCTAGCTGCACGCGCCGAAATCAACGAGGTGGCACCGAAGGATAAGGACGGCAGGCCAGCCTACAAGATTTCTGTCAATGATTTTGTCATCAAGGCTCTCGCGCTCGCCCTGCAACGCGTGCCCGACGCCAATGTCACATGGACCGAAGACGGCATGCTGCATCACAAACAATCGGACGTCGGTGTGGCGGTGGCAATTCCCGGAGGCCTGATCACGCCAGTCGTTCGACATGGGGAGGCGAAATCTCTCTCGACGATCTCCAACGAGATGAAGGACTACGCAGCTCGCGCCCGTACACGCCATTTAAAGCCGCACGAGTATCAAGGCGGATCGACCGCGATCTCCAACCTCGGCATGTATGGGATCAAGGACTTTGCGGCAGTCATCAATCCGCCGCACGCAACGATTCTAGCGGTTGGCGCTGGCGAAGAGCGGGCGGTCGTCCGTAACGGACAGCTCGCGGTCGCCAACGTCATGACGGTGACACTCTCTACCGATCACCGCGCTGTCGATGGTGCACTCGGAGCCGAATTGATGGCCGCATTCAAGGCGCTGATCGAAAATCCGGTGATGATGATCGTTTGATTGGTATCGTTCCGGGACACCGCCGAAGGGGCACGAATGCCTTCGGAGCAGCGATGGGCGAGAGGCCTTTCGCGCTTGATAGCGCGGCTGCTTCCGGCGTGCAGGAACTTGATGAGTATGTTGGCACCCTCCGTCTGCTTGTAGCCCGGTTGATCGGCAGCCTTGGCTGTGAGACATCACTGGCGTAATTGACCGGCAATCTTGGAGTCATTCGTGGCCAACACCTCCTTCGACGTTCTGATTATCGGCTCCGGCCCAGGCGGCTATGTGACCGCGATCCGCGCGGCTCAGCTCGGCTTCAAGACGGCGATCGTGGAGCGCGATTACCTCGGAGGCATTTGCCTGAACTGGGGTTGCATTCCGACCAAGGCGCTGCTTCGCTCGGCTGAAGTATTTCACTACATTCAACACGCCAAGGACTACGGTCTGAAGGCCGACAACGTCGGCTATGACTCCAAGGCTGTAGTTGACCGCTCTCGCGCAGTGGCAAAACGCCTCAGCGATGGAGTCGGCTTCTTAATGAAAAAGAACAAGGTCCAGGTGATCTGGGGCGAAGCTTCAATCGACGCGCCCGGCAAGGTCACGGTAAAAGCCTCGAAGAGCGACGCGCCAAAGGGTGCGCTCGGCGCTGGCAGCTATCAGGCCAAGCACATCATCATTGCCACCGGTGCGCGTCCGCGGGTGCTGCCCGGTCTCGAGCCAGACAAGAAAATGGTGTGGACCTATTTCGAGGCAATGGCACCCGATCGCGTGCCTAAATCTTTATTGGTTATCGGCTCGGGGGCGATCGGTATCGAGTTTGCCTCTTTTTATCGCACGCTCGGTGCCGAGGTGACTGTAGTTGAGGTGCTGCCGCAAATTTTGCCTGTCGAGGACCATGAAATTCAGAGTTTCGCGCGCAAGAGGTTTGAGAAGCAGGGCATCAAGATTCACACTAACGCGAAGGTGATAAAGCTCGACAAGAAAAGCGACGGCGTCACTGCGACTATCGAAGAAGGCGGCAAGTCGCAGACAATTATCGTCGAGCGGGTCATCTCGGCTGTCGGGGTCGTCGGCAATATCGAAAACCTTGGTTTGGAAAAGCTGGGCGTGAAAACGGATCGTGGCATTATCGTCGTCGATCAATTCAACAAAACGAATGTTCCCGGCATCTACGCCATTGGTGATGTCTCCGGTGCGCCGATGCTTGCGCATAAGGCCGAGCACGAAGGCATCGTTTGCATCGATGCAATCAAGGGCCTCAACCCGCACCCGATGAATAAGCTTATGATCCCAGGCTGCACGTATTGCGCGCCGCAGATCGCTTCTGTCGGCCTCACCGAGCAGGCTGCTAAGGAAAAGAAGCTCGAAACCCGCGTCGGCCGTTTTCCCTTCATTGGCAATGGCAAGGCCATTGCGCTGGGAGAAGATCAGGGCCTGGTAAAGGTGATCTTTGATAAGAGGACCGGGCAGTTGCTCGGGGCGCATATGGTTGGTGCCGAGGTCACAGAACTCATTCAAGGCTATGTGGTCGCAATGAATCTCGAAACTACCGAAGAAGAGCTGATGCACACGATCTTCCCGCATCCGACTCTATCCGAAATGATGAAAGAAGCGGTGCTCGATGCTTACGGCCGCGTGCTGAATGTGTGAACACCAAATGCATGACTGGAGTGACTAATGGCCAAATTTGCGAGCATTCTTGAAACGGTGGGCCGCACGCCGGTTGTCCGGATCAATAAACTGGCGCCGAAAGGTATCAACCTGTTCGCCAAGATCGAGGCGTTTAATCCGCTCGGCTCGGTCAAGGACCGTCTGGCGCTCGGCGTAATCGAAGCCGCCGAAAAATCCGGCGAGCTCAAGCCCGGGCAGACCGTGATCGAGGCGACCTCCGGTAATACCGGCATTGGCCTAGCGATGGTTTGCGCGGCAAAAGGCTACCCGCTGGTTGTTACCATGGCGGAAACGTTCAGCGTCGAGCGCCGCAAGCTGATGCGCTTCCTCGGGGCCAGGGTGATCCTTACCCCCGCGGCAGAGCGTGGAATGGGCATGGTGAACAAGGCTATTGAACTGGCCAAGACCCATGGCTGGTTCCTGACAAGGCAATTCGAGAATGAAGCAAATCCCGACATGCACTCGCGCACGACTGCGCGTGAGATTGTCGACGATTTCAAAGGCGAGAAGCTCAACTATTGGGTCACGGGCTTCGGCACCGGTGGCACGCTGAAAGGTGTTGCACGCGTGCTTGCCAAGGAACGGCCGGATACCAAAATCGTGGTCTGTGAACCGGCCGATGCGCCGATGCTCTCCAGCGGCTCCAAGCAAGAGCGCAATCCCGATGGCACGCCGGCCAAGCCTAATGCGGCCTTCAAGCCCCATCCGATGCAAGGTTGGAGCCCCGACTTCATTCCGAAGATCACAGGCGATGCCGTCGACATGGGTGTGATCAGCCGCATCATTACCATTGCGGCGCCGGATGCCATGAGATGCAGTCGTGACTTGGCCCAGAAGGAAGGCATCTTCGTCGGAATCACAGCGGGGGCGACTTTTGCTGGCGCACTCGAGGTCTGCAAAGGCGCAGCGGCCGGCTCGACCGTCCTGTGCATGCTACCCGACACAGGCGAGCGCTATCTCTCAACGCCGCTGTTCGCCGATATCGGCGTCGACATGAATGAAGATGAACTAAAGATTTCCAATTCGACACCAAACCATCGGATGGCGCCGAAAGCGGCATAGGTGCAGCAACAGAGCGGGGAGAACGCGATGGGCATCATACTCTGGATCATCGTCGGTCTGCTTGCAGGTTGGCTTGCGAATGTAATTCTCGGCAATGCAAGGGGCGGGCTTCTCTACAAGCTCGCGGTCGGCTTGGTCGGCGCCATCGTCGGCGGTATTCTGTTTGAGCAACTTGGCCTTGCGGTAAAACCCGGATTCCTAGGAGAGCTGATCAGTGCCACTATCGGCGCTATCGTTTTCCTGTTGATCTGGCGGGCAATCCGAAAGGCCTGATCTGCAAAGCCTTGCGAGGGCGGCGTCGCAGCCGTAAGTATGGGCCATGGCGATCGTCCTCGACCTTGTGAAGAATCCGCGCCCGCGCCATCCGGAAAAGGCGCATAAGCAGGATTCACCGGTGCTACCGAAGCCCGACTGGATTCGCGTTAGGGCGCCGGTGTCGCCCGGCTACTTCGCTACACAAAAGATAATGCGTGACAACGGTCTGCATACTGTGTGCGAGGAAGCCGGCTGTCCGAACATCGGTGAGTGCTGGGAGAAGAAGCACGCGACCTTCATGATTATGGGCGATACCTGCACGCGCGCCTGTAGCTTCTGTAACGTGAAGACCGGACTACCGGGCGCGCTCGACCCAAACGAACCGGTCCATGTGGCGGGCGCGACCGCCGCGCTGGGTCTGGCGCACATCGTGGTCACCTCGGTCGATCGCGATGACCTTGCCGACGGCGGCGCTCGGCATTTCGCCGATACCATCCGCGCCATCCGCAAGCGCTGCCCGCAGACCACGATCGAGGTGCTTACGCCCGACTTCCTGCGCAAGGAGGGCGCGCTGGAGATTGTGGTCGAAGCAAAACCCGATGTCTTCAATCACAACTTGGAAACCGTGCCGTCTCTTTATCTAACGGTTCGGCCAGGCGCGCGATATTTCCACTCGCTGCGACTGCTGCAGAGGGTGAAGGAGCTCGATCCAACGATGTTTACCAAGTCGGGCATCATGGTCGGTCTCGGCGAAGAGCGAAACGATGTGCTACAGGTCATGGATGACTTACGTTCTGCCGACGTCGACTTCCTAACGGTCGGACAATATCTGCAGCCAACCCGCAAGCATCACGAAGTTAAGCGCTTCGTGCCTCCTGATGAGTTTAAGGCGCTCGAAACCGTTGCCTATAGCAAGGGCTTCTTGATGGTGGCGGCTTCGCCCCTTACGCGCTCGTCGCATCATGCTGGTGAGGACTTTGGGCGGCTCAAATTTGCGCGTGCCACAGTTTAAGACTCAATGCCCCAATTCTCGACGAAGCGCCGTGTCCGTCACACTGCCACCGATATGTTCGATCTGGTCGCGGACGTGGAAAAATATCCGCAATTCGTGCCGCTCTGCAGCGCGCTGACAGTGAAGAGCCGCTCTAGTAAAGGTGGCGACGTCACTGTCTTGGTGGCCGACATGACAGTCGCCTACAAGATCATCCGCGAAACCTTTACCAGTCGCGTCATGCTTAATCGGCCAAATCTGAAGATTTTGGTTGAATACCTCAATGGTCCATTCAAGCGCATGCAGAATCGCTGGACTTTTTATCCGGTTGGTGAGGATACCTGCGACATCGAGTTTTTTATTGAGTATGAATTCAGGAGCCGCACTCTCGCAATGCTGATGGGAGCGATGTTCGACGCTGCGTTCCGAAAATTTTCCGCTGCGTTTGAGAAGCGTGCGGATGATGTCTATGGGCAAAAGATGGCTTAAGCGCTTAATCATCACGCTAGTAGCCAACAGACGGTGTCTTTGACAAAACAGCCCCGGAGTCGCTCCGGGGCCGTTGACGCGAGTCCGTCTGATCAGGTTCGTGTGCGCATGCGAATCTGGAACCTGTCGAGTTCGGCCACTTGCAGCCACGTTGCGATACGGCACGAGGCTCTCGTAGAGTTTCTTGAAGTGCGGATTGGTATTGGAAAGGTCGGCGTAGATCTCGTTTGCGGTCTTGTAGCAGGCCTAAGATTTTTCTGTCAAAAAGCTTCTAGCCAAAGCTTTTGTAGGGTTGGCGCGCTATCGCCAGCCGCGGGCCTCGACACGCTCGGCAAGCTAACTTTTTCCTGCGGGCGGACTAGGCTCCTCTTTTTCCGCCAACTCTTTTAGCATGGCCAACGCTTGTAAAACGGATTCGCGGCGCACACTGGCGCGACCAATATTGCCGTACTTGCGATTATGGGCGATCACATGTCCGCTGCGCGAAGCAGCACAGAAATAAACGAGGCCGATAGGTTTTCCACGCACTGCCCCCGTCGGTCCGGCGATACCGGTAATCGAAATAGCGAGATCAACCGAGGCTTGCGCTAGCACGCCTTTCGCCATTTCCTCGGCGCATTCGGCACTGACCGCGCCATAGACGTCGATCGTAGCGGGCGTTACGCCCAACATCTGCTGTTTGGACGAATTCGAGTAAGTGACGAAACCGCGGTCGAGGACCAAAGATGACCCGGCTATTTCGCTGATTGTGGCCGCGACCAGACCGCCGGTGCATGACTCCGCCGTCGCCAGCATCAGCTTTTTCTTCGTGCAAATATTGAGCAGCGCCTTTGCGGCATCGATTGCGGCTTGGTCGGGCATCCCGGTTATTCCCACGGTAGACGTATGGTTGCCGTCGCATAAGCCGCGATACCTTCGCCACGGCCGGTGAAGCCGAGTTTCTCGCTGGTGGTCGCTTTTACCCCAACGCGTTCGACGCCGATGCCGGCAAGTTTTGCGATATTCGCGCGCATATGGTCTCGGTGTTCTCCGATACGCGGGGCTTCACACACGATCGTGAGATCGAGATTGGCAATCCGGCCGCCGCGTGTGCGCACCCGCTCGACAGCAAAAGCAAGAAAGCGATCCGAGGAGACGCCGCGCCATTGTGGATCGCTCGGCGGAAAATGTACGCCGATGTCACCATCGGCGAGCGCGCCGAGGACAGCATCTGTGAGTGCGTGCAATGCCACATCGGCATCGGAATGGCCGGTGAGGGCCTGCCCGTGTGGGATGCGGACCCCACCGAGGGTGACGTGGTCGCCTGGGCCGAAGGCATGCACATCCAGCCCCGAGCCAGTACGCACATCGCCGAGAGCGGCAGACTGAATAGCTTCCACGCGCGCGAAATCTTCCGGTGTCGTAAGCTTTACGTTACCGGGCTCACCCATGAATACATTCACCTTCATTCCAGCCCATTCGGCGAGCGCGGCGTCATCGGTAAAATCATTTCGGCCCTGCGCCGCGGCGCACCGATGTGCCTCAAGTAGTGCGGGGAAAGCAAAAGCTTGCGGCGTCTGTACCAGGCGGATGGAATTGCGATCGAGCGTTGCTTCAACGACGCCTGCTTCGTCGACGCGTTTAACCGTGTCGGCCACCGGTATCACAGGTATGGCTGCGCCGCCCTTTTTTGCCGCCTCGATTGCACGCGCAATTAAGCTCGCGCTGGCGAAGGGCCGCGCCGCGTCATGAACGAGCACAATGTCGGGGGAGCGCTGTAAGAGCGCCTCAAGCCCCGCATGAACTGAGGCTTGGCGGGTAGCGCCACCGAATACCGGCGGAAGCACGTTTAGATCGCCAATCAGGGTGCGTACGCGTTCAAGATCCTCGGACCGCACGACCGGTTGTACGAAACTGATGTTACCGGCTCCTGCGAAACTTAACAGCGCGCGGCGAAGCATGGATTCACCGCCGACGCGCCGGAACTGCTTCGGCAAATCGCCGCCTGCGCGCACGCCCTGACCAGCGGCCACCACGATGGCTGCGACCCGCTCCATTTT
>DASWAK010000164.1:0-4065 GCA_036391175.1 Pseudolabrys sp. | reverse complement strand
GAAGGCGTCCGGCGGCATGAAACCCTGCATCAAGCCGAGCAGCCCGCCGGCAAATCCGGCGTAGCCAGCCGCGATGACGAACGCGGTGAGCTTGTAGCCGTGGATGTTGTGGCCCACTGCGGCGGCACGCAGCGGATTGTCGCGAATGGCGCGCAGGATCGCGCCGACCGGCGAGCGCACAATGCGCAGCGCGATCACAATGCCGACGAAAAACCAAAATGCCAGTAATGAATAAAGCGACCAGTCGGTGTTAAAATGAATAGTCGTGAAGCCGAGGTGAACGCTCGGTGTCGGTACGCCGGGCAGCCCGTTTTCACCGCCGGTCCACTCCGAAAGCGGGTTGAATTCGACGAAGAAAAACACTTCCGCAATCGCCACAGTGATCATGGCGAAATAAATTCCGGTGCGCCTGAGCGCGATCAGCCCCACCAGGTATCCGACAACGGCGGCGGCGATGGTGCCGATAATCACCGCAACCATGACGAAGGGGAAGTTCATGATCGTCAGCAGGTAGGCCGCGACCATGCCGCCGGTGCCGAAGAAGGCAGATTGACCGAATGACAACAGCCCGGTGAAACCGAACAGAATGTCGAAGCCGATCCCGAAGATACCCCAAACCAGAATGCGATTGATCGTGGTTGGCGTGAATCCGAGGTGGGGCAGGATGAATGGTGCCGCGATCAGCCCTACAGCCGTGAGCACTTCGACGAGGAAGGGGCGTTGTCTGAGCATCACACGACGCAACTATTCGCGGCCAATCGTTCCGAGCAATCCGTAAGGACGCAGCACGAGCACCAAGGTCATCGCGACGAACAGCATGACGTAAGAGTAGCCGGGGTTGAACATAGAAGTGATGCTGATGATTTCTCCGGCGATGAGGCCGCCGAGAATGGCGCCGGGAAAAGAACCAACGCCGCCGATCACCACGACCACGAAGGTCTGCACCAGGATCATCTCGCCGACGTCGGGCGCGATTGAGACGACCGGCGCGTTGATGATGCCGGCGAATCCGGCCGCCATTGCGCCGATGCCGAACACCAGCATGAAGACCCGGTAGACGTCGATACCGAGGGAATCGACCATCACAGAGTCCTCAATACCGGCGCGTACGATCATGCCGATGCGTGTGCGATAGAGCACGACGTAAAGCGCGAGCAGAGCGACCGCGACAATGCCGAGCAGCGCCAGTCGATAGGTCGGATAGAACATGAAGCCGAGCGGCGTGATGCCCACCAGCGCCGAGGGAGGCGGCACCGTCTTCGAGAGGCTGCCGAAGAAGAAACGCACCAGCTCGACGAAGACAATGCCAAGGCCAAAGGTGACAAGGAGCTGGTCTTCGTCCGGCCGGTCGTAGAAGTAGCGGATGATGATCCGCTCCACGAACACGCCAACGAGCATCCCGAACAGCGAGCCGGCGATGACCGCGACGATGAAAGATTCCGTGTAGCTATAGGCCAGCCAGCCGGCGTAGCCGCCGAGCATAAACATCGCGCCATGCGCCAGATTCAGCACACCGAGCGTGCCGTAAATGATCGTCAGCCCCGACGAGATCAGTGCGAGCAAAGCGCCCAGCACCAGCCCGTTGAAGCACTGCGATATGAAATTGGCCCAGTTGATCATAGAATAAGGTCGCCCGAACCGGCCGCTGCCGCGCCCGGCTGAATTGGGTATCGCGCCGCAGGCATATCGCTTCGCCTGCGGCGCTAATTCTCAGATACAACTCAGGTGTAGTCGCCGAGGTTGCAGCCGAAGGCGTCCGGCTTTTGCATCAGCGGCGCGCCGTCAACCACCTCAAGGACTTCCCAGTAGTCCTCCTTGTTCTTCATTGCCTTAGGCTCTTTGCCTTTGACGATGATGACAGGACGGACAAGCTGGTGATCTTCCTTGCGGAAATAGACCTGACCGACGGTCGAGTCGAATTTCTCGCCCTTTTCGTATTGCCGGATGACATCCGGCGGATAGAACGAGCCCGCCTCAGACACCATGCGCGCCCAGATGGCAAACGACATGTAGGCGTTGTTGGCGCCCCACTCCGGCTTGTAGCCGTATTTCTTGTCGAACGCCTCGACGAACATCTTGGCGAGCGGGTACTTGTCTTCCAGCGTCCACCAGAAGTCGGTCGCGGCATAGACGTTGGCGGTGAGCTCCGGACCCGTTTCCTTGGCGAGGAACGGGATTTGATAGGGGATCACCATCTGCATCTTCGGCGTCACGCCGAACTGCTTGCACTGCTGCACCGACAGCACCGCATCGCGGCCCCAGTTGACGTTGATAATGACGTCAGCGCCGGAGTTGGCGATGTTGGTGATGTACTGGCTGAAGTCCTGCGTGCCAAGCGGTGAGACCTGGTTGGTGACCTGCGTCCACCCGCCGTTCTTGGTCAGATACTCATTGACCGACTTGGTGACGGTGTGGCCGTAGGTGTAGTCCGGCGTCATAAACGCCGCCTTCTTGTTCTTGCCATAGGCTTTCACCAGTACCGGACCGATCGCGTTGGCCGCGGTCTCGCCATAGAAATTCTGGCGGAAACCGTAGCGGACGCAGTCCTTGCCGGTCGTGTCGTTCGAGCCCGAGATGCCGGTGAGATAGAGCACCTTCTCGCGCTGCGCAAACTTATTGAGCGCCACGGCAACAGCGCTGGAGGTCGAGCCAGTCATCAGAATGATCTTGTTCTGATTGATGAAGGTCTGGATCTCCTGCACCGCCTGGTTTGGCTTTGCAGCGCTATCGGCGGCAACCAGATTCACCTTCTTGCCGAGCAGTCCGTTGGCTACCTTGGGCGCGATCTTCTTGAGCAGCGGATCGCCATTATTGATGTGCTCGACCGCAAGCTGCCAACCCTTGAGCTCATCTTCGCCCTGCACAGCATAAGTTCCGGTGCGCGGCACGGCGGCGCCGACATTGACGGTGTCGCCCTTCGAACCATCCGGCCAAGTGCCGAGTGGCGATTTTTCGTCAACTCCAACAGCGAAGGCCGGCAGCGTGAACGCTTGCGGCAACAATGCGCCGCCCGCAAGGCCGGCACCGGCGTGCAACAACACACGACGCGAGACCGCGCCGTCTTTTTGGATGTGTGACATTTTTATTTCCTCCCATTGATTGAAAGCTTCGACTCGCGAATTACGCGGCCTTCTTCTTTTGACCCCCACTCCCATTGCGATCTCAAAAACCAAATGAGATTCACAACGCGCCATATGGCCATTGCCGTCTGCAATCGCCACCTCGTCAATGCCACTTTCGTCGGTACGCATGCAGTTAATTAGCTTTTTAAATTGAACAATTGCTGTCCTAAATTGTTGATCGATTGCCATTGTCAATCGTGCTAAATAGGCTGTCGCTGACAGCAATTGCACACTCGGAGCAGGCCATGCTCGAAAAACTGGAATTCATGATCGCGCTATCGCGTGAACGGCACTTCGGGCGCGCTGCGGAAAGCTGTGGGGTCGCGCAACCGACGCTGTCGCTCGGCATCCAAAGTCTCGAGCAGGTGCTCAATACGCCGCTGGTGAAGCGCGCCTCGCGCTTTCAAGGTTTCACGCCGGAGGGCGAGCGACTCCTGGTTTGGGCGCATCGGCTCGTTGGCGATGCGCGGGCGATGCGGCAGGACCTTCTCGGCCTCAAGACCGGTGTGGATTCGCACTTGCGCATCGCGGCAATTCCTTCAGCGATGCCGCTCGTCGCCAAACTTACGGTCCCGCTGCACAAGCGGCATCCAAACGTGCGTTTCACCGTGCTTGGGCGCACCTCGGCCGCGCTCCTTAATATGCTGCGCCAGCGCGAGATCGATGCGGGGGTTACTTATTTGAGCAACGAGCCGATCGGCGACGTCAGCGCCGTTCCGATTTACCGCGAGGAATATCTGTTGCTTACCACGTCGCAGGGCCCACTCGGCCACGCCGATCGCGTCACATGGTCACAAGCAGGTGCAACACCCCTGTGCCTCTTTGCGCGCGACATGCAGAGCCGACGTATCATCGACAGCATCCTTCGTCGTACCGGAGTAGAACCGACGCCGCTCATGGAAACCGACTCATTGAGCGCGGTCATGGCTCACGTCCGCCTTGG
>DASWAK010000163.1:0-3289 GCA_036391175.1 Pseudolabrys sp. | reverse complement strand
CCGGAAGAAATCCGTCTCGTGATTAGCATGTACGGCCAGCGCGCGCGGCGTGTTCAAATCGTTCGTCTCTTTTAAGACTTCGAGTTCGATTTGCCGGAGGACGCGCTGGAGGTCGGATTCTTTCAGCACAGAAAATCTCCAAACAAGAAATACCCATGTAAGATATGGAAAGAGCCCCGGTCGGGTGCGAAGGCCGGGGCTCTCGTTATGCGTATTACGCGAGACCAGAAACGCATACAGCCAAAACCTAACCGCCAGACATTTCCAAAAACTAAATTTGCTCAGGTCCGTTTTTCATTTTCCGCGAACCAAACAAAACAGCGGTCCACTCCCGGTAGAATTGTAACGGGGCTACCAAAATACCTTTCGATACCTAGCCGAGAAATCACACATGGGGATATTGCGCGTGGCCTATTGGCATCTCCGCGAAGACTAGCCAACCCGAGACCACACGATTGATAGAATCGACTTGGCGGCAGTTGCAGTGAGCATGTCGCGACATGGTGTTCACTTACCTCGCCAGCACCCCATCAGAAGCCCTGCCCCCTTGGGGCGTGCTGCTCGGCTGACCGCTACAACACCATTGTAGTCGCGTCCGCGATTCGCTTGGATTGCGGGCGCAGCCGGTCTTGCCGTTGGGGTAAGCGATGAACCAGGACATCAAGGCAGTCAGCGACGCACTTAAACTCATTGGCGATGCTACTGGATGGGAGATGGTCGGTGCCGTCACGGCGGCCGGCACAATCGCAATGGCCCTCCTGCAAGTCGTGAAGAATCTCACGCCGTTACGCCGGATCTTTCAGCGCTGGTGGATCAGCGGTTGGATCGCAGCGCACGTCGCTAGTTTCAACCGAACCCGCCAAGGCAAAGATGTCGACCGGACTTCGCTGCCCTCAGTATCGGCTGAAAATACGCAGATGCTGCTGGTTGAGCTCGCGACCGGCGGCGACGAACGCGCCTTTTACGAGCTCGCCATCGAGCAGATGGTAGCGCAGATGAACGCGGCCGTGCAGATCACGCTCGATTATCCTAAACAGTATTACGATCTGTTGGTCGTCATGTCTGAGGGCGCTGAGCCTGACGATGTTGCGACTGTCGTCACTGACTCGCCCACCGGCACTCACGCTAAGAAAGCACCTCCCTCCAAGAATTATCTGGAAGCGCGCGCCCGCGTATCCCACCGCATCCAGCGCAATCTCGATGCCATTCAGATTTCGCTCGGCAACCGTTGGCAATTCTGTATGCAGCTAACCGCGCTGGCGCTGAGCACGCTTATGCTCGAAGCCGCCGTCCTTTCCGTCGCCGGTGCCACTACCGGGACATTTCTAATCGCATTGCTGATCGGCGTCGTCGGCGGCTACCTAGCGCCCGTGACGCGCGATCTGGTGGCTGCGCTGCAAACGCTGCGCAAATAGGCGAGCGGTATGCCTTGGGCTCCTCGCGAATTTGAACTGACCGTACGCGTGCCGGGCAGCAGCGATGTCGCCCCGACGGTTACCGACAACGGCATGTCCACCATCAATCCGCGTCACATCCTGCTGTTGGTGCACGGTTATAATAATTCGCATGAAGACGCCGAAAAGAGCTACCAGGTTTTCCTCGACAACATGGCAACGGCCTTTGGCGATCGCATCTCGTTGGCGCCCGACACGGTCGCAAAATTCCACTGGCCAGGAGATGAATCGACGGCGTTCGGCACCACGGTCGGCTATCCATTCGATATTAATCACGCGCGCGACGCTGCCAGCCGGCTTGCGACTTATCTTGCCGCCTTGCCGGTTACCGGCAACGGCGCATCGCGGCGCATCACAATGGTCGGCCACTCCATGGGGTGCCGGCTCATCCTTGAAGCGCTCGGACGGGTGGGCACGGCAAGCGTGCCGGGCATTGCTATCGTCGGATTAATGGCGGCCGCCTCCCCAGTCGAGTTCGTACGGCGCAACGGCCGGCTTTTTCGCACTGGCAGCCCTCCGCGCCAGATGCTGAAATTCTTCTCCGAGCAGGACTTTGTCTTACAGATTGGATTTCCGCTTGGCCAATGGCTCGCGTTCCAATGGCAAATCGAGGACGGCAATTATGCCGAGGCGATCGGCCGCTTTGGCCATCCCGATGAGTTTGGCAGTGCGCAAAGGACGCGCAACGGCCACAGCGACTATTGGAGCGACGCAAAGATTGTCAGCTTCCTCGTGCAGCAGGTGGACGCCACCACGCGCACTCAGTTGGGAAGCGCCGAGATGCCAGAAAGGGCCTTGCAGCCCGCCGCCGCGCTAGCAGAGCGCAGCCTGCCATCACGCACGGCGCCATTCGAAACCGGCTGACCACGTGACTGACACAGAGCCGAGGGCGTTGGCCGGCCGCGAACCGCGATAATTCGGCGCAGGAGCGCGAGCCATGATCCTCAAACTGGCGTTAGCAACGGCGACTGATGCAGACGCGGTTGCATATCGTTGTCCTGCATGGATGCGCTCCGCAATGGGGGATAAATGCGGTGCAGTTCGGCGGGGTCGATTTGCCACTCGCCGTTCTCGTCCTTAGCAACTGAAATCTTTCCGGCTTTGATCGCCCGCAGGATCGCGGTCTTGTTCCGACCGACCGCCGCAGCGGCTGTTGCGATGGTGTACATGGGATGTTGTCTACCGTTTTACGTAAGCAGATACGGTGCAACCGCCCGGGTTAAAAAAATGTGTCTGGGGCAGCACCACGCTCTTCGGCGCCTGACCGAATCCCGGATTGACCCGAAAATCCGCGATTCAACTCACCAATCAAAACCAATCGTCTTTGGCAAATCGGCCGTCCGCGTCGCGTAACGGCCCCACAATGTCGGAAGGTCCTAACCGTAAACGATTTCGGCGCCTAGTCCTTTACACGGCCCTCTCGCCGCAACCAGCCCTGTACCGTTTGCCACTTATCGCCAGTCGAATGGAAATCGAGTAGCTCTGATTTATCTTGTTGGAGATGGACAAAAAATATCATGCAGCCAGCGGCGCTCTTGGAATCTGGGGGGTAATGCGCGCCCAGCCGTCCCATTCTCGAATGATCGCGCGCCTGGCTTCAGAAACCTCCTGCCCTTAAGGCATTCATCGGCTCCCCTTAAATCGGGCCAGCGTGCAGTGATACCACAAAGACAGCGATTCCGGTTGTTCCCACCTTCTCTCGCACCAGCGCCAAGCTGTGACCGATGCGCCTTGGCCATTCCTTCGTCGGCGATTCACGGAGCTCATCAGTTCTACAGAAAAGCTTCCGCTCGCTTCATTAGTTCGTCGAGTCCAGACTCATTCAGATTCCGGGG
>DASWAK010000162.1:0-3649 GCA_036391175.1 Pseudolabrys sp. | reverse complement strand
CGTCAGCGTGTTCTCTTTCGCTTCGATCGACAGTTCGTTCTCGCCGAAGCCGGCGACGGCTACGGAGATGCGATAGGCGTTCTCGCCGGTGCGCTCGATGTTGTAGGGCGGATAGCCCGGAGCGGCCTCGAAGCCGTCCAGCATCGAGAACAACCGGTCAAAGCCGACGGTCGAACGATAGAGGGGAGCAAGATCGAAAGTTCGCATGGCATATCCTCCTTCTTGAGCGACATGCGGCGGTCCGCCGAATGGCCGGACCTAACCGTGCGCAGCCACAAGGCCTGCGCATGCTTGATATGGTGGCGACCTTTGGGTCTGCAAGATCTCCCGTTAATGTCTATAAGGCATTGATATAACTTAATTTTTTGTGGAAGCCCGGGTTCGGATTGAGCGCGCTTGCGACCCTGCTATAAGCGCCAAGGCGCCGCGCACTGCTTACTTTTCCTGCCTTATGAAACTCGTCTCCATACCAGCCAATCCGGTGCCAGACGACGTGGTGGCCGGCGCGATCAAAACTCCGGATGGGGTCAACTTGCGTTTCGCCCGTTGGGCCCCGCCGCCGGGACGCAAGGGTACGGTGGTCGTATTGCAGGGCCGTGCCGAATTCATCGAAAAGTATTTCGAGATTGTACGCGATTTGCGCGCGCGCGGATTTGCGGTAGCGACGTTCGATTGGCGCGGGCAAGGACTGTCAGACCGCGCGCTATCCGATCGCCACAAAGGCTATGTGCGGAGTTTTTCGAACTACATCACTGATCTTGAAGCGATGATGGAGCAGGTGGTACTGCCGGATTGTCCACCGCCGATTTTTGCGCTCGCTCACTCCATGGGTGCGGCGGTGGCGATCCGCGCCTGCCATGATGGTAGCCGTTGGTTTGAGCGCATGGTGCTGTCAGCCCCGATGATAGCACTACCGCCCAGACGTCTTACCGGCGTCGCCGGTCCACTCGCCCGCCTTATGCGACTCATTGGACGTGGAGGCGCCTATGTTCCGACTGGCGACTCCGCCGCCGCCGGCACCGAGAGCTTTATCGGAAATGTGCTGACCTCGGATCCGGTACGCTATGCGCGAAACGCCGCGGTGCTAGAGCAAGAACCCGCACTCGGTCTCGGTGCGCCGACTGTGGCTTGGGCCGATGTAGCGCTGCGGCAGATGAAACAGTTCAGCGAACCAGGCTATTCCGCCAGCATCCGTCAGCCGATCCTAATGGTAGCGGCTGGCCGCGATGAAGTCGTGTCTACGCCGGCGATCGAATCCTTTGGGCAGAATCTGCTTGCCGGCCGCCATCTTATCCTCGCCGGCGCCAAGCATGAGATCCTCCAGGAACAAGACCACTATCGCGCCCAATTCTGGGCGGCTTTCGATGCTTTCGTGCCCGGCACGCCGCGGTTTTGATCGCGCACGCGTTATTTCTTCGTGAGTATTTCCAATGCCGCCGCATGCATGCGTTTGTCGCCCGCAACAATAATGCGGCCGCCGCCCTGCGCCGCGTCATTCTCCCACGTCGTGACGATACCTCCGGCACCAGTGACGATTGGTATGATTGCGACAATGTCGTAGGGCTTGATCTCGGTTTCAATGATCAGATCGATCAGTCCCGCCGCCAGCATGCAATAGGCGTAGCAATCGCCGCCGTAGCGCGAGAGCTTCACCTTGTCCTCCAGGTTCCCGAAGGCCGCTCGGTCGTCGCGATTCATCAGTAGCGGGCTTGTCGTGTACATCAACGCGGCGTCGATGCTCGTGCATTCTCGCACATGCAAATCGCGATTGCCGGCCGGGCCTCGATAGCTTGCGGCGCCGCCGTCCCCGGAAAAGCGCTCGCGCGCGAATGGCTGGTGCATCATACCGAACACCGGCTCGCCAAAACGCATTAGGCCGATCAGCGTGCCCCAGGCGAGCATGCCGGAAATGAATGACTTGGTGCCATCGATCGGGTCGAGCACCCACACATATTCGGCGTCGGTGCGGTCTGAGCCGTATTCCTCGCCCAGGATTCCGTGATCAGGAAACTGCTTGCGGATCAGCGCGCGCATGGTCTGCTCTGCCGCTCGATCTGCTGCAGTGACAGGATCAAATCCGCCGACTTTCTTGTTTTCGACCGCCAGCGCCGTTCGAAAGAAAGGCAGAATGGTGTCGCCTGATGCGGTGGCGAGCTGATCGACGAAGCTGCTGAAGTCGATGGCCGTCATGCTGCCTGCCTACTTCCTGCCTGCCTACTGCGACTTCGGCTACTGGGAACTTGGCTTGGCAGCAACCGCGCGCCGCAACAACCCGCGTCCTGGGGCAGGCAAATTGTCGAGGCTAAGTGGCCGAGTTTCTGCTGCATCGCGGAGTTCCGAGCAGTTCATTTTCGTATAGGCATGCCATACCGGCCAACCTGGGTTCCAGCCATGCAGAAATAGCATAGGAAATAAGCCTTTGAACCTTGATTTTTGTGCGTCGCGGTGTAGTTTATTGCAGTGCGGTAGCGAGAGCTACCGCTGCCCTCCTTGGGCGTTTCCTCCCTAGACTTGGGCCGCTCGCACCCGCTAGCGGCCCTTTTTTATGCAGGCCTAGCTATTCGGCAGCGGCCCGGTACGGCCGCAGTTGCTCCAACGGAATTTCACCCAGACGCCTGGCCAACGTCTCCATATCGACTGCCACGCGATTGAATGTCGACGAACGCTGATAACGGCGCTCGTCCATATAAAGGGCACGGTTGATCTCAAGCTGAATGGCATGCAATCCCGCAGCCGGATTGCCGTAATGCTCGGTGATGAAGCCGCCAGCGTATGGCTTGTTCCGGCTGACCGTGTATCCGAGCGTCCGCAACGTCTTTTCGACGGTTTCTGCCACGACGCCAACACAGCTCGTACCGTAGCGGTCGCCCAATACAAATTCTGGCCGCGGCCGTTCGTCCCTATGGCCGGCGGTCGACGGCATGGAATGGCAATCGATCAACACAGCGGCGCCAAACTCGCGGTGCAAGTGGGTAAACAGGCGGCGCAGGGTGCGGTGATAGGGCTTGTAAAGGCTCTCAATTCGCCGAAGCGCGTCGTCAACTGGGATGCGCTGGTCGTAGATTTCCTGGGCGTCGCCGACCACTCGGGCCACGGTCCCCAAGCCGCCCGCCACCCGCATCGACCGAGTATTGGCGAAAGAAGGTAGGCGGCCTTCGAACATGCGCGGATCGAGCTCGTAAGGTTCGCGGTTTACGTCCACGAAACACCGCGGAAAATGCGCGCGCATCAGCGGAAACCCGCAGCGGACGACGCCAACGATTAACTCGTCGACAAAGCTGTCTTCCGAGCGGCGGAGCGTGGCGATATCAAGCCGGCAAGCGGCCAAGAAATTGCGCGGATAGGTCGAGCCGCTGTGTGGGGAATTGAATAGCGCCGGCCCCTGGCACGCCTTGGGTTCCAGGACTTCGAACGGGGGATCGAGCTCGTCGCGAATTTCACTCATGAAAGGCCTTAGGAATGACTGGATACCCTTGTGGTCGGATGGGCGTTAACACCTCATTATACGGTCTATTGTTCATGGCTGCTCCACAAAGCCAAGTCATGCTTTTGGTTCACTCGTTGTTTACCGGGCATAAGTCTTAATCGGCCGGCTGAGGCGGCCAAAAGCGGCCGGACGGGGTGTTGAGCTGGTTATGTCCAAAATCCT
>DASWAK010000161.1:0-19262 GCA_036391175.1 Pseudolabrys sp. | reverse complement strand
TGGCTAGTACGTCAGCGGCGCGGACTTCACAACAATTTAGATAAAATTTAAACCAATCAAACTGCTCAATCGGTGATGGGTGCATCCACGCCGAGAGTCTTCTCAAAGCACCAAAGGTGGCACTCAATACGTCGAACACGTTAAGTGAGATGGAGCCGAAATGTTCGAGGCGGTCTGCAAGCTTGGTCTTGAGGGGATCGTCTCAAAGCGGCTCGACGCGCCGTACCGCTCCGGCCCGTCCAAGTCTTGGCTCAAGACCAAGAACCCGAAGGCGGCGGCGATGCGCGTTCTCGATGGGACGTTCTGATCCCGAAGACACGCGCAAGCGGCGGTTCATTCGGGCGGCACGATCTAGTTAGTCGTCGCCGCCGGATCAGGCCGCGCCATTGTGGCAAGCCGCACACGCGCAAGCGGCCGAGCTTCTAGGACGCTATGTCCCCTTGGACCTAGCCGGATCGAGTTCAGGGCGCTCCTGAAAGGAGCGAGTGGCAAATGAAAATGCCGGCGACGAAACCTAAGACACACCAGAGCACGAGAAAACTTATCATCTAATGACGAGGCTTAGGTGATAGGAGTTAAGAAATCATGCTCGGCTTCAAACATGGGGCCTACTAGAGCACCGTCGCCAAATCAGGACACCGCGCGCCGTATTGATCGCTCCAATTGCGTGCGGATTTCTTGGGGTAGTCGGCGGTAATCTCGTCGAGCCAATCAACAATCTTGGCATCGCGGCCGCGATCTTGGATCAAACGATCCAGGCAATAGCGACCCGCACGCTCGCACTTGGCGCAAGCCACGCGCAGCACATCGAGCTTGCCGATTAGATAGATCACTGAATGTGGTTGCGCCGTCGCGGGGTATTGGGCGGGAGCCGCTAGTGGCGATAGAGATGTGCGCCGGTGGAAAAGGGGTTCTGCTGCACAGTGCCAGCGCGCTGGTTATCGATATCCATTCGGCACTGAACGTAATCCGGTGTGTCCTCCTGGAAGCCATAAGACCGACATTGCGCGTCGTCTTTGCGGCCCTGTGCCTGCGCTTCCGCTTCCGCTTTCGCAGCCGTCTCCCCCTGTTGGTAGTGAGTGCAGTTTGACAGCGCGACGCATCCCACTGCGAGCATGACAAAACGAATGTTCATTGCGGCTCCCCCCGAAACCCCGCGCAGCAGATTGTAAACTGACAGTGCGGTCGCTGAATATGATTGCGCCGTCGCGGGGCATAGCATTAGCTTGACTTATTGTCACCGTGACCTCGGGATAGTGCTCGCGTGGCGTCACCACCACCAAGCCCGTAGGCCATGTTACCCGCGAGCGAAGCTCATCGACGGTTTTTTTCGGAAACCCCGGTATCGGGGTCGGCCTCAATCTTCATATTGCCGGGCAGGCCAATGAGAGCTTGGTATAGTTGATCGATATTTTTTGGTGTTACCCGGTACTTACCGGAGCGTTTTGTTCCCTAAATTCGATTACTCGGAAATTTAAAATTCTAGAGTCTTATCAATGGTGAGCGCGATGGGACTCGAACCCATGACCTACTGATTAAAAGTCAGTTGCTCTACCGCCTGAGCTACGCGCTCGTCACCTGGCGCGTGATCTGGTCCGAAAACCGTGATCATCTCCGATCCAGGTCGAAGACAATGCTTTCGGGATCAAGCGCTTTTGGCTGTGTAGGAGCCCTTAACTGCCCGGTCAATAGGTGCATGCCATCTTGTTGAGCTCGCGCAAGGCCCGAGATTTGTTAGACTATTGTTGCGGCCAGCGCCGCCCGGAGATTGTCATGCCGATCGTCAATCGCGTCGCCGACCTGCACGGGGAAATCACAGCCTGGAGACGCGATCTCCATGCCCACCCCGAGCTGATGTTCGACGTGCAACGCACGGCCGGCTCGGTTGCAGAGAAGCTCAAAGCCTTCGGTTGTGACGAGGTGGTGACCGGCCTCGGCCGCACCGGTGTGGTCGGCGTCATCCGTGGCCGTAAAGGTTCATCAGACAAGACAATCGGGTTGCGCGCCGACATGGACGCGCTGCCGATCGAGGAGGCCAACGATCTTCCATATAAATCGACCGTAGTAGGGAAGATGCACGCATGCGGCCATGACGGCCATACGGCCATGCTGCTCGGTGCGGCGCGCTATCTCACAGAGACGCGAAATTTTGCGGGTACCGCGGTAGTAATTTTTCAGCCGGCGGAAGAGGGTGGCGGCGGCGGCAAAGAGATGGTCGACGATGGCCTTATGGACCGCTTCGGGATAGGCGAAATTTACGGCATGCATAATTATCCTGGCATGCCGGTTGGCGCCTTTGGCATTCGTCCCGGACCGATGATGGCAGCGGCGGATTCCCTGACCATCGACATTGAAGGCGTTGGCGCTCATGCCGCGCGTCCGCATCTTGGCATCGATACAGTTCTGGTTGGCGCGCAGATTATTAACGCTATCCAATCGGTCGTCTCGCGCAACGTCGACCCGCTCAAGTCGGGGGTCGTATCGATCTGCATGTTTCGGGCCGGCAATACCGACAATGTCATTCCGCAGACCGTCCAGTTGCGAGGCACCGCGCGGAGCCTTGCAGCGGATGTGCGCGATCTCTTGGAGAAGCGTTTGCATATGGTCGTGGAAAGTACCGCGGCAGCCTACGGCGCGAAAGCAAAGCTCAGCTATCGGCGTGGCTATCCAGTGCTGGTCAATCACGAACAGCAGACAGAATTCGCCGCATCGGTCGCGGGCCAGATTGCGGGCCAGGACAGGGTCGACACGTCATTGCCGCCGATGATGGGCGCGGAGGACTTCTCATACATGCTAAACGCGCGGCCGGGTGCCTTCATCTGGATTGGCAATGGTGACAGCGCAGGGCTGCATCACCCGGCTTACAATTTCAACGACGAAACGATTCCCTTCGGGACGTCGTATTGGGTGAAGTTGGTCGAAACGGCGCTGGCCGCCTGACCCGTCACCCCTCGAGCCTCGCTCGCACCTCGGGGTGGCGGTCCGAGATTGTGAAGAGGCCGTCGGAACTACTGGACGAGTTCGCCGGGCTTCGGCGCCGGGGCAGTGCGCGTCGCTTCGGCCATCGTCGCGTTTCGCCGCGTGATTGGAAGTAATTCGCCCACGCGAGCCTCGAGGCTGCGCCAATATGCGAAATCATTGAGCCGTGTCCGTTCGATCACGGCGAGACCGACGGCCGCAACGAAGGGCAAGCTCTGTACGAGGAGCACGACAGCAAAAATATTGATCTCTCGGATTTCCTTAACGTTGGTCACAACCAGTACGACTGCGCCGACGATCAGCAAGCCCGCCAGCACCGCTTCCCAAAAGGCATGGAAGTCGGTTGAACGCCTCATCCCACCCTTGGACGTACGCACGAATGGCAAGTGATCCTTGATCACGCCGAAGCCGACCGCACGCGCGACGGTCCATTGAACTGACATTGCCGCGAAGACCGAGCCGAGCAACTGCCCTATACGAGGCCGTACCCGCAACTGGTAAAGCGTTGCGAAGTGCGCGACCGATACAATGAAACTCACGATGATAGGTGCAGTCAGGATGCGGTCAGGAACGGCAATATCGAGGAATGCGACCACCGGTACCCAGATGATATTGAGGATAGCAACTGCAACACCGATACTTTCCGCGCCCAGCCAGTTGAGCCAGCCGAGCGTGAATTCGCGCTTCTGTTCGCGTGTAAGGTGGCTCCCACCCGGCAGGAATCGGCGCCAATGCTTCTTGAGAATCTGGAAACCGCCATAGGCCCAGCGGTGCCTCTGCTTCTTGTAGGCCTCGAAGCTGTCTGGTAGCAGGCCGTGCCCGTAACGCTTATTGGTGTAGTGGGTCTGCCAGCCAAGTTCGAGCAGCGTGAGGCCGAGATCGGTGTCTTCGCAGATCGTGTCGCTCGACCATCCGCCGGCGGCTTCCATCGCTGCGCGCCGCACTAAGCACATCGTGCCGTGGGCAATGATTGCATTGGCCTCGTTCCGCTGGACCATGCCAATGTCGAAGAAGCCGGCGTATTCGCCGTTCATGGCGTAGTGCATGACACTGCGTTCGCCATCGCGATGATCCTGCGGCGCCTGCACCAAGCCGACACTGGGATCGGCGAACAGCGACACAAGGTCCTTCAGCCAATCTTTTTGCACCACGTAGTCAGCGTCAATAATGCCGATGACGTCCACGTCGGCGGCAGTGTGTATAAGGGCAAGGCGCAGCGCGCCCGCTTTAAAGCCAGCGAGGTTATCGGCACGCACGAATTTAAAGCGTTCGCCGAGGGCACGACAATGTTCCTCAACCGGCAGCCATAGTCCCGGATCTGGCGTGTTGTTGATGACCACGATGCATTCGTAATTCTGATAGTCAAGCCGGGCGACTGCATCGAGCGTCTGCTTGAGCATCTCGGGCGGCTCGTTATGGGCCGGAATGTGAATCGACACTTTCGGCGCCAGCGTGTCGGGAGCAAGCGGTGAGCTCGCGATCAGCCGAAGCGGTTTGCGCCCGAATGCAATCGCTGCGATTTCCTCGATGCGGGCGAGCGCAATCACAATCAGCGGGATCAGCAACAACATGCCAAGCCCAAGCGCAAAGGCGGCGCCTGGCACAAAATAATGTCCGTTCCAGTAACCGAATACGGCTGCGAACCAGGCACCCACAATATTTGCAGCACCGGCCAACATGACCGCCTGCCACAATGTTAGTGCGCTCATCGCCAGCAGAGGCAATGACAGCAGCACGCTTACCAGGATGGCAATCGTTGCAAGCCGCCAGTGATCGGGATCGGTGATCGGGCCTGTCCAATCAAACTTTGGATGGCGTGCGGCGTCGAATATTCCCCAATACGGGCCGACACCGCCTTCGAAAATCTTCCACGGCTGATCGATGGCCTCAACGATGTTGTAGTCGATCCCATAGGCTTCTGCGCGGCTGACAAAATCACGCAGCGTGACTGCTTGCTCAATTCGACCCGGATTGGCTTTCTTAAGATTGTAGCCCGCGCTCGGCCAACCGAACTCAGCGATGACGATGCGTTTCCCGGGATAGGCCTGGCGAAGCTTGTCATAAATCAATATCGACTGATCGACCGCTTGAGCGTCAGAGAAGCCTTCCCAGTACGGCAGTATGTGCGCGGCAATGTAGTCAACGGCCGAGACAAGCTCGGGGTGCTCAATCCATACGTGCCAGATTTCGCCCGTTGTCACCGGCACATTTGTTGAGCGCTTTACGCGCTGGATCATCTGAATTAGATCGCTCACCTTCTGCTCGCCGCGGAAGATCGTTTCGTTGCCGACGATGATGCCGTTGATGTTGCTGTGGCGCTTGGTGAGGTCGACGACCGAGCGGATTTCGCGCTCGTTGCGGTCCTGATTCTTGTCGATCCAGGCACCGGCGGTGACGCGCAATCCGAATTCGGATGCGATGCCGGGCACAAGCTCGACGCCGCCGGTCGAGGAATAAGTCCGGATCGCGCGCGTCAGCGGTGCCAACATTTTAAGATCGGCACGAATTTGTGCCGTGCGCGCCAAGGCGCCCGAGTCCGGATGCGCAGAGCCTTCGAATGGCGCGTAAGAAACGCTCGCGAGCTGGCCCTCGAAGTTGGGCGCGCGAGCATTGTCGCGCATTAACGCCCACAACCCAGCATGCACGCACGCCACAAGGGCGACGACGGCAGCAACGGTGCGCATAGAACTCAAAACCACGTGGGGCTGGATGGCAGACCCTCGAACCCGTCCCCTGGGCTCAGCCGATACTCCGTCTGCGAGGTGCAACGTAGCGCGGCGTAAGGTGGAGATTCAAGTAATTAGCCGACATGGCAATTCCTAGGCACCCGCATGGCACCCGGATGAATTTCCTTAATGGAAACGCGAGCTAGCGCGGGGTGGTTCCGCCGGAAGTGGTGGCCGGCGACTGGGCAGCCGCGGACGCGGAAGTAGGATCCAAGCTGGGGTTGAGCCAGCAAGCATGTACCCGGCCGTTAAGGGTTTCCTGTGCCTTCGGGTCGATATTTCCCTGCCGGACCAGACAGCGGAATGTGGCCTGGATATGGGCGCTTGGGCAGCCAAAGCGGTCATAAAGGTCCAAATGGCGGAAGGCCGTATCGAGATCATCGCGCCAAAGCAGGTTGACCACGCGGCGGCCCAGCCAAACGCATTCCGGGTTGCCGGCCGGCCCAGTCAAAAGGCGCGATGCCTCTGCAATCTCGTCGATCTTTTTCTGGGTTTCCTTGACTGCGTCGGCGGCTGGTTTTTGAGGTTCGGGTGCCTTGCCGTCTCCGCTTTGCGCGAAGACGGCCGGAACGATGAGAAACAAGCCCGCCACACAACAGAGCATGGCAAGAACCTGACGCAACTCGAGAGAAAACCGCATTGTCCCCGTCGGATGTTTGTTCTTAGCCCGTACCCTGTCTGCGACCCGATTGGGACGCTAATACGGCGATGATTTACCTGGTAAATCTGCCCCCGATCCGGCGGCAACTTAAGTGGAACTGCAGCAACAGACTTGGCCCCAACCCGTCGATTTTGTCCAGCCTAACCACAGTGATTGCTTAAAGACAGGTCAGCTTGGCATCGGCGGCCCTGCACGATAAGCCCGTCCCGCGAGCTATCGACGTATGGGTTTCCAATGCGCCATGCTTTCGCCTGCCTCGCCGTTACGGCAGTGGCTATAGCCGGTGTCTGGACTTGGCTTGGCGGTCCGGTGCTTTTGATGCCATCCCAACTCGGGCGCGGTGAAAAGCTCTATTGCGTATCCTACACGCCTTTCCGGGGCGGCCAGACGCCACTCGACCCCTCCATCGTGATCCCGGCTGCTCAGATTGAGGACGATCTCGCGCGTCTCGCCGAGCTTACGGATTGCATACGCACCTATTCGGTCGATTTCGGGCTCGACCAGATTGCGGGTATCGCGGCCAAGCATGGCCTGAAGGTGATGCAAGGCCTATGGCTCTCAAGCAACTTGGTTAAAAGCCAGTATCAGATTGAAACAGCCGTTTCGCTCGCAAACAAATACCCCGGCACGATCCGATCAGTGGTGGTCGGCAACGAGGTGCTGTTGCGCGGCGATATGACCGCGAGCGACCTCGCCAATACCATCCGTGCGATCAAGGCGCGTGTGCGCGTGCCGGTGACCTATGCTGACGTTTGGGAATTCTGGCTACACAATACCGACGTGGCAAACGCCGTCGATTTCATCACCATCCATATCCTGCCTTATTGGGAGGACTTCCCGATTCCCGCAAGGAGCGCGGTCGCTCATGTCGAGGCAATTCGCCGTCAGGTCGTCGCCGCGTTTCCCGGCAAGGAAGTGTTGATCGGCGAAGTCGGCTGGCCGAGCGCCGGTCGCATGCGCGAAGGTGCTCTGCCATCGCCGGCTAACCAGGCGCGTGTCATCCAGGAGGTGCTTGCGTTAAGTAAGCGCGAGAATTTTCACGTGAATATTATCGAAGCATTCGACCAGCCGTGGAAGCGCGCTCTCGAGGGAACGGTTGGCGGCCATTGGGGGCTTTTCAACGCGGCGACACGGACACCAAAATTCGCGGGAGCGCAGGCAGTGTCCAATCATCCGCTCTGGCTTTGGCAGGGCGGTGGGGGAATTTTATTCGCAGTGATTGTGTTTGGTGTGGTGATGAGCGTTCGCACGAAAGATACGCCGCTGTCATTCTGGTTTGCGGTCAGCGCGAATGCATTTGTCGGCGGTACCTTGGTCGGATGGACAATAGAGAGCATTCCACTCGAAAGCCTCGGACTGGGTGGCTGGTCGCGTTCGCTGGCGCTCGTCGCGGTGGCGGTAGCTTCACCCGCGGCACTGAGTATGATGATGATGCGTGCTACGTCCGTGCCGGCCTTCTCGAAAATCTTCGGACCGAAAGAGCATCGGGTGCGGGATCCACTTGCGTTTTTTGCCGGAGTAATTCTGGTCATTACTATGCTGTTGGCATTCGTGATCGCGCTCGGCCTGGTATTCGATCCACGCTACCGTGACTTTCCATTTGCGCCGCTCACGGCGGCAATTGTGCCATTTTTGGTGCACAGCTTCATGGTAACGCGACCGAAGGGAGCGCGGCCGGCAGCAGAAACCGCAGGAGCAGGCGTTCTCGGACTTTCGGTATGTTATATTATGTTCAATGAGGGCTTCGCCAATTGGCAGTCGCTCTGGCTGTGTGCGGCCCTGGCGGTGCTTGCTTTCAATCTGGCTCGGGTGCGCGACGCGACAGGCTGACGACCAGAAGGCCGGCGGCAAGTGATGAAAGGCCTACATTGTAGAGCACGACTCCGCAGCAAGTAGCAGCAAGCGCAATTGAGAATAATATGAGCGATGGGCGTACGAAATTAAGCGCGGCGACAATTAAAGCAAACCAGCCAAACACCGAATAAGTAAATAGCACGATGGTAATCTGTCGTGTGAAGCATAGCCATGTATTCAATTCGGCTTGGCAGGCCAGTCCGACGCTCGATTGCTCGACCGCGAGGTAACGCATGTAGAGCGCGAAGCCAATCGAACAAAATCCAACGATCAATAGCCAATTCGTCGCGCGCGCGTTTGGCAGAAACAATGTCATTAGATCAGTATGCCGCTGTGCCGAAGCGGCGACAATCATTGCTGTGTCGTTCGCGGCTGGCACGATGCAGTTGCCGCGGTAGCCAGGGCGGCGATGCGTTTTGGCCACAACCGGGTCGCGGCAGCCTGCTTTCTGAGCGCGCCGGTCATATCGTCGATGCTGTTTTTCGAGCAGCGCGATGCGCCCCGTCGGCCGATCGCGCTCAACGATCGCACTTGTGCCGCCAGGAGCTGCGTGTCGGACTCCAGCTGGGCGACATGCGGCGGCATTCGAGCGATTGCGGAAGACTCGGCATGGTTCCTCGATGGGCGAATCATTGAAAACATTAGCGGAATCCAGAAAATCTCGCGGTCACCTGGCTTGAAAGTCTTTTGCCCATCGGCCGGCTAAGCTATGGGATGCGTCTAACTACAGCAAAAGGCTGAGTCCAACGCTGATGCCTCGCCGAACATGCCTTGCGATCGTCCTCGCTGCCGGCGAAGGCAGACGCATGCGATCGCGGACGCCGAAGGTATTGCACCAGGTCGCCGGCCGTTCACTGCTTGCCCATGTGGTGAATGCGGCGAGCGCGGCTGGAACCAGCAATTTGGCGATCGTGGTCGGGCCCGACCACGGGGCGGTATCGGCAGACGCGCGAAAGTATGCTCCCAAGGCGCAGATCTTCGAACAGCTTGAACGCCGTGGAACCGCCCACGCCGTCCTGTCGGCGCGCAAGGCGATCGCCCGTGGTGCCGATGATATTCTGGTGATATTTGGCGACACGCCATTAGTGCGGGCTGAGACCCTTTCGAAATTGCGCGGAGCGCTAAGCGAAGGTGCGGCCGTGGCAGTGCTTGGGTTTAAGCCGGCCAATCCGCAGGGCTATGGTCGGCTCGTGATGCGCGGTCGGGAACTTGTTGCCATCCGTGAGGAGCGCGACGCTACGCCCGAAGAGCGAAAGATCGGGCTCTGCAACGGGGGTCTGATGGCGTTTGCCGGTAAGCAGGCTCTCGCCATCCTCACGCGTATCGGAAATGCGAATGCAAATGGTGAATATTATCTCACCGACGCCGTTGCCATCGCCCGCGATATGGGCTTGAAGGCAGTGGCGATCGAAACCTCGGAGGACGACGTGCGCGGCATCAACACCAAGGTGCAGCTCGCCGAGGCCGAAGCTGTGCTGCAACAGCGGCTGCGCATGGCGGCGCTTAAGGCTGGCGTCACCATGATCGCACCGGAGACGGTGTATTTGTCGGCCGATACGAAATTCGGGAAAGACGTGACGATCGAACCGAATGTAGTATTCGGGCCGGGTGTCACGGTTGATGACGGGGCGACGATACGCTCATTCTCACATCTTGAAGGCGCGCATGTCGGTAGGGGCGCCCGGGTCGGCCCATTTGCACGGCTGCGGCCGGGCGCAGACCTTGGCAAAGATGTACACATCGGCAATTTCGTTGAGGTGAAAGAGGCCAAATTCGAAGCTGGCGCCAAGGCCAATCATCTTGCTTATATCGGCGATGCGCGCGTTGGCGAGGGCGCGAATGTCGGCGCCGGCACAATTACCTGTAATTATGACGGTGTCGCTAAGCACCGCACCGATATCGGCAAGGGCGCATTTATCGGTTCGAATACGGCATTGGTCGCGCCGGTCAAGATTGGCGACGGCGCCTATATCGGCACCGGAACGGTCGTGACCGAGGATGTGCCTGCTGGTGCGCTGGCGCTGGCGCGCGCCAAACAAACGGTTAAGGAAGGTTGGGCAAAGCGCTTGCGGCAGGTGAAGGCCTTGGGCAAGAACCTGACCGAAAAGAAGGCGAAAAAGTCATAAGCCGGTAGGGTGGCGATTGCGTCAAAGCGTCACTGTCACACGGCGAAACGCGTTTTGATTTCTATGAACTTGCCGACCGCGGCTAAACGATAACTGATGGGCAAAGGGGCCATCCAAACGGATGTGCGGGATCGTCGGAATTTTGGGCGCCAAGCCGGTCGCTGGCCAGCTGGTCGATGCGCTAAAACGCCTCGAATACCGCGGCTACGACTCTGCAGGCGTTGCCACCCTCGAGCACGGCGTGCTCGGCCGTCGGCGCGCCGAAGGCAAGTTGCGTGCGCTGGAAACGCGGCTGGAGCGAGAGCCACTTGGCGGCAACATCGGCATTGGCCATACCCGCTGGGCGACACATGGGCGGCCAACCGAGGACAATGCTCATCCACACGCAACCGATCTCGTGGCGGTTGTCCACAACGGCATCATCGAGAATTTCCGCGAGTTGCGCGAGCATCTGGCGAAACGTGGTTGCAAGTTCGTCAGCGAGACGGACACTGAGGCGGTCGCGCATCTCGTCACGCAGGAAATGAAGAGCGGCAAATCACCCGCCGACGCAGTCGCGGCTGCGCTCAAACAATTGCGCGGCGCGTTCGCACTCGCCTTTATTTTCGCCGGCAAGGACGATCTGCTGATAGGCGCGCGCAAGGGTTCGCCGTTGGCCATCGGTTACGGCAACGGTGAGATGTATCTCGGTTCCGATGCCATCGCGCTGGCGCCGTTTACCGACACCATCAGTTATCTAGAGGACGGCGACTGGGCCGTGCTCTCGCGCAAGAACGCTGAGATCCACGACGAACAGGGCCGCAAGGTTGATCGGCCGATTGTCAAGTCCACAGCTTCGGCGCAGCTGGTCGACAAGGGCAACCACAAACACTTCATGGCCAAGGAAATCCACGAGCAGCCTGAAGTGGTCGGCCACACGCTTGCTCATTACATCGACATGGTGAATGAGCGGGTGGTGTTGCCGGCCAAGTTGCCATTCGATTGGAAAAAATTGAAACGGCTCTCAATCTCGGCCTGCGGAACTGCTTTTTACGCGGGGCTGGTAGCAAGGTACTGGTTCGAGCGCTTCGCCAGATTGTCGGTCGAAATCGATATCGCGTCAGAATTCCGCTATCGCGGCGCCCCGCTTGAGCCGGGTGGTCTTGCGATCTTCATTTCACAGTCGGGCGAGACCGCCGACACGCTGGCAACTTTGCGTTACGCCAGAGAAAACAAGCAGCACATTCTTTCCGTGGTCAATGTGCCGACATCGACCATCGCACGCGAGAGCGATGTGGTGATGCCGACGCTAGCCGGTCCTGAGATTGGCGTTGCATCCACCAAGGCCTTCACCTGCCAGCTCGCCGTGCTCGCCTGTCTCGCACTCGCTGCCGGGCGTGCGCGCGGCGAATTGACGGAAGCCGATGAACAAAAACTTGTGCATGCGCTTGTCGAAGTTCCGAGACTCATGGCGGCGGCGCTCTCGCTCGAACCGCAGATTGAAAAGCTTGCACAAAATCTCGCCAAGGCGCGCGACGTGCTTTATCTGGGCCGCGGAACGAGCTTCCCGATTGCGCTGGAAGGCGCGCTCAAGCTTAAAGAGATTTCCTATATTCACGCTGAGGGTTACGCCGCTGGCGAGCTCAAGCACGGGCCGATCGCGCTGATCGACGAGACGATACCGGTGATCGTCATCGCGCCGCACGATCGCGTGTTCGAGAAGACGGTTTCGAATATGCAGGAAGTGGCCGCGCGCGGCGGAAAGATTATCCTGGTGACCGATCCGCGGGGGGCGAAAGAGGCGACCATCGAGTCGCTGGAGACCTTGTCGCTGCCGGATATGGCCTCGGCGGTTACGCCGTTGGTCTATGCTATCCCGGTGCAGTTGATCGCCTATCATACCGCTGCTGCCATCGGTACCGACGTCGATCAACCGCGCAACCTCGCGAAATCAGTCACGGTGGAATAGACTTGCCTCATGTCTGAAATTGAAAAGCAGCCGGGCGAACCAATAGCCGCCGATGTGGCGAAGATGGCGGCTCCGCAAACCAGCATTGCCGGCCGCATCCGCAATTATTTCTTGACTGGCCTCGTCGTTGCCGGGCCATTGGCAATCACCGTCTGGCTGATCTGGTCGATCGTCACGTGGGTAGACGATTTCGTGCGGCCACTTATTCCACCGACTTACCGGCCGGAGAGCTACCTGCCGTGGCCGATTCCAGGGACGGGCCTCATCATCGCAATCGTCGCACTCACACTGCTCGGATTTCTCACGGCCAACCTGGTCGGACGCACTTTGGTCGAGCTGGGCGAGGGGTTGCTCAACCGTATGCCGATTGTGCGTCCGGTTTACAACACGATGAAGCAGATCTTCGAATCTCTATTTTCAAAGACCGGTTCAAGTTTCCGTAAGGTGGCTCTGGTGGAGTTTCCTGGGCCTGGCATGTGGTCGCTGGTCCTTCTTTCACAGCCGCCTAACGTCGATCTCGCGAAGAAACTGCCGCAAGGTGAGCATGTCTCTGCATTCATGCCCTGCACTCCCAATCCCACCACGGGCTTTTTCTTTTATGTAAAACGCAAGGATTTGATCGAGCTCGACATCACGGTCGAGAATGCGATGACGCTCCTGATTTCTGCCGGCATGGTGCAGCCGGATGCCGAGGCGCAGAAGAAGCTGACTTCGCTTGCTGCCACTGCAAAAGCGGCACGGGCCCGGGCCAAGCGCAAAGCGGAGATGGCGGAGTAGGGTGCGGTCATCCCCCTCAACCCGCCCGGATCAACTTGATCGTTTCGTCCTTGCCGAAAAGGTAGAGCAATTGGCGCAGCGCCTCGCCGCGCGGGGTCGTAAGGGCTGCATCCCGGGACAAAATAAGCGCGGCGTCGTCCCGGGCGGTGCCAAGATATTTTCCGTGCACTTCCGGCCGCGCAATCTGGAAGCCAGGCAAGCCACTCTGCCGCGTCCCGAGCACATCTCCTTCGCCACGGAGACGCAGGTCTTCTTCGGCGATGCGAAAACCGTCTTCGGTCTCTCGCAGGATAGCTAGTCGTGCCTTGGCCATTACGCCAAGCGGCGCCTTGTAGAGAAGCAGACAAGTCGAGGCGCCTGATCCTCGCCCGACGCGCCCGCGCAGTTGATGCAGCTGCGCCAACCCAAAGCGTTCGGCGTGTTCTATCACTATAATGGTGGCCTCCGGCACGTCGACACCGACTTCGATCACGGTCGTGGCAACGAGCACCTGCGTCTCACCGGAAGCGAAGCGAGCCATGGCCGAATCCTTGTCTGCTCCCTTCATGCGGCCATGCACCAGGTCGATCTTATTGCCGAACTTCTGTCGCAGCTCCCCGAAGCGTGCCTCCGCGGCCGCGAGATCGATCTTCTCAGATTCATCGACCAGCGGGCAGACCCAATAGACACGTTTGCCTTCGCCGAGCGCACGGCCGACGGCATCTTCGACTTCCTCGATCCGCGTGAGCGGAATAGTGCGCGTGTCGATTGGCTGGCGGCCTGGTGGCTTTTCGCGCAGCTCGGAAATGTCCATGTCACCGAAATAGGTGAGCACCAGCGTGCGGGGGATCGGAGTGGCGGTAAGCACGAGCACGTCCACTGCTTCGCCCTTCTGGGTCAGCGCGAGCCGCTGGTGCACGCCGAACCGGTGCTGTTCGTCGACCACGGCGAGCGCAAGGTCGTGGAAGGCCACGTCCTCCTGGAAAAGCGCATGAGTGCCGATCAGAAGATCAATGTCGCCGAGCGTGAGGCGATCGAGGATCTCCTTTCGCGCAGGCCCGCGTTCGCGGCCGGTAAGAATCGCAACGCGAATGCCGGCTGCTTCGGCGAGCGGTGCAATCGTCGCGAGGTGCTGACGGGCGAGAATTTCCGTCGGCGCCATGAAGGCAGCCTGACGGCCGGCCTCGATTACGGTGGCGGCGGCAGTCAGCGCCACGACCGTCTTACCGGATCCGACATCACCTTGCAGTAGACGTAACATTCGTTGCGGGCGCGCAAGATCAGTCGTGATGTCATCGATCGCCTTTTGTTGCGAATGGGTAAGCGCATAAGGCAGAGCCTTCAGGATACGCGCGCGCAGGCGGCCCTCGCTGGCGCTGCCCCGGCCCGCTTGCCGCCGCATATGGGCGCGCACCAACGCGAGCGCGAGCTGGCCGGCGAGCAATTCATCATAAGCAAGCCGCGTCCATGCAGGATTTTCCGGGAAGATATCATGTGGCTCCGCTGGCCGATGCAGATGGCGTAACGCCACAGCGAACGCGGGAAAGCGTTCGCGCGCGACCCAAGCTTCGTCCTGCCATTCGGCCAGATCGGGGACGCTGGCAATCGCCCCGTCCATTGCGCGCCTCACATTGCCAAGCGCCAATCCATCGGTGAGCGGATATACCGGCTCAACCAAGGGCAGCGCGGCAAAGCCCGCCTCGTCCACCACGCGATCGGGGTGTACCATCTGCAGCATGCCGTCGTAGAATTCGGCGGTGCCGGAGACGTAACGCATCTCGCCAACCGGCAAGAGCCTCTCTAGGTAATCCTTGCGCGCGTTGAAATAGGTGAGGGTGAGGTCGCCTGTATCGTCGTGTGTGTAAATACGATAGGGCGCGCGTGAACGATGCGGCGGCGAAGGTCGATGCTTGTCGACTATTACAGCGACGGTGATGACTTGGCCCGGCTGCACGTCGCGCAATTTGGGCCGGGCGCGCCGATCGATCACGCCTGAGGGCAGGTGGAATAATAGATCAACCATGCGCGGCGCTTCGCGGTCGAGCAGCCGCGCATAAAGCTTCTCCAGCCTCGGCCCGACCCCGGGCAGGCTAGTGAGCGAGGCAAATAACGGGTTGAGCACGTGCGGGCGCATAGAAGGGCATGCTGGCTTGCGCGGAATTCAGACGCAATGCAGGCCTGTGCAAAGCAACGGCTGACTTTGGGCGATGCACCCTCTATATAAACCTCGCCCGGCCCCGTCCGGGTTTTTGGCGTTGGAGATACGCGGTGACTACCGGAACGAACCTGTCGAGCGAAGGTCTGGATCCGCGCCGCCGCCGCCTGTTGTTCCGCTGCTGGCATCGCGGCATTCGCGAGATGGATCTGGTGCTCGGCCGTTTTGCCGACACGCAGTTGGCATCCTTGGCCGATCATGAGCTCGACGAGCTCGAGCGCTGGCTCGACGTTCCGGACCAGCAGATTTTCGCCTGGGTAAATGGCATGGAGCCGGTGCCGGCGAATTACGACACCGCGTTATTCCACCGGTTGCGCGACTTCCACAAGGGCGTGCCGTGACTGCAATGACAAAATCACCTGCCGAATTGCTCAAGTCGGGCAAGGCGCTGACGCTGTCACAGGTGGCTGACGGCGCCGAAGGCCTGGTGCTCGCCGATCTCGCGCGCGCCATCGCCGCAAGCAAGGACGCGCCGACAATTTCACTTGTCGTGATCTGCCGCGACGGGCAGCGGCTGGCAGCGCTGTCGCGCGCTTTGGCGTTTTTCGGACCCGACATCGAGGTAATGGAATTCCCGGCCTGGGATTGCCTGCCCTATGACCGGGCATCGCCGAACGTGGCAGTGGTGGCACAGCGCATGACTGTGTTGTCACGGCTGACGCGCGTGAAAGAGCGCGACAAACCATCAATTCTCCTGACGACAGTCAATGCCGCGCTGCAACGCGTGCCGGCGCGCGATTTCGTGGCCACTCATGCTCTTTCGGTCGCGCCCGGGAATGTCATCGGCATGCAGGGCGTGATCAAATGGCTGGAACTCAATGGCTTCATGCGCGCCTCGACTGTGCGCGAACCCGGAGATTATGCTGTTCGCGGCGGTATTCTCGACCTTTACCCGCCCAGCATAGACATGCCGGTGCGGTTCGATTTTTTCGGCGACGCGCTGGAGACGATCCGCGCTTTCGATGCACAGACGCAACGTAGCGAGAAGCAGTTGCGCGGGCTTGACCTAGTCCCAGTCGCGGAATTTCAGCTCATTACCGAGACAATTCGGCGCTTCCGTACCGGCTATGTCGCGGAGTTCGGCGCCACGACTCCCGACGATCTGCTTTACGAAGCCGTGAGTGAAGGGCGCCGCTATCCGGGCATAGAGCATTGGCTGCCGCTGTTCCATGACACGCTCGAAACGATCTTGGATTATCTGCCCGGCACCGCGCTAGCATTGGAACATCTTGCGGAAGACGCTGCGCATGAGCGCTTCACTCAGATCGCCGATTATTACGACGCGCGCCGCGAAGCACTGAAGCAGGGCGTAATGCCGTCATACAAGCCATTGCCGACGGGGAGGCTCTATCTCAGCGAAGTCGAATGGAAAGAACGGCTGAAAACGTCGGCGCTAGCGCGGCTGACGCCTTTCGCAGTGCCAGAGGCAGGGGTACTCGATGTGGGCGCTCGGCAGGGACGCAATTTCGCCGCCGAACGGGCTGAGCCGAACGCGAATGTATTCGAGGCTGTGAGTGCGCACGTGCTCGCGTTGCAAGCTGCTGGAAAACGGGTAGCGGTCGCGCTGTGGAGCGAGGGCGCGCGTGACCGCATGATCCATGTTCTTGCTGATCACAAACTTCACAATCTTACGTCGGTGGCCGACTGGCCTCAGGCGCTGGCTTTGCCGAAGCCTACAGTTGCGCTTGCTGTGCTCGGCATCGAGTCCGGCTTTGAAACCCACGAGACGGTGGTCATCAGCGAGCAAGATATTCTCGGCGATCGTTTGGTGCGACCACATCGCGTCGCTCGCCGCGCCGAGAATTTCATCGCTGAGGCGACCAGCCTCGTACCCGGCGACCTGGTCGTGCATGTCGATCACGGTATCGGGCGTTTCGCCGGCTTGCAGGCGATCGAAGCGGCCGGCGCGCCGCACGACTGCTTGGAAATTCACTACGCCGAGGGCGCTAAGCTCTATCTGCCGGTCGAAAACGTCGATCTGCTGTCCCGTTACGGCTCGGAGGAAACGGTCGTCGAGCTCGACCGACTCGGCGGCGGCAACTGGCAGGCGCGCAAGGCTCGCATGAAGAGCCGCATCCGCGAGATCGCAGGTGAATTGATCAAGATTGCGGCCGAACGGCAGTTGCGCGAGGCGCCGCGCCTTACCGTTGGACCAGGCGCGTATGATGAGTTCTGTGCGGGCTTCCCGTACGAGGAAACCGACGACCAGCTCGCTGCTATTGAATCAACCATCGCGGACCTGGAATCAGGCCGTCCGATGGACCGGCTCATTTGCGGCGATGTCGGCTTTGGAAAGACCGAAGTGGCGCTGCGCGCGGCTTTCATCGCGGCGATCGGCGGCAAACAAGTGGCTGTGGTTGTACCGACCACTCTGCTAGCGAGACAGCATTTCAAAACCTTTTCAGGGCGCTTCCGCAGTTTCCCGGTGAACGTGGCGCAAGCGTCGCGGCTGGTGCCGGCCGCAGAGCTGAGCAAGGTGAGAGCAGGCCTTGCCGACGGCAGCGTCGATGTCGTCATCGGGACGCACGCGCTGCTTGGGAAAAACATCAAATTCAAGGATCTGGCGTTGCTTATCGTCGACGAAGAGCAGCATTTCGGTGTCGCGCACAAGGAGAAGCTCAAGACGCTGCGCTCGGAAGTACATGTCCTCACGCTCACGGCGACGCCGATTCCGCGCACATTGCAGCTTGCGCTCACCGGCGTGCGCGATCTTTCCATCATCGCGTCGCCGCCAGTCGATCGCCTGGCTGTGCGCACGTTCGTATCACCATTCGATCCCGTCACGGTTCGTGAAGCGTTGTTGCGCGAGAAATATCGTGGCGGGCAGGCGTTCTATGTGTGTCCGAGAATCGAGGATTTGACCGGTGCCAAGGATTTTCTTAGCAAGAATATTCCTGAGGTTCGGGTCGCTGTGGCGCACGGCCAAATGCCGGCGACCGTGCTCGATGACATCATGTCAGCCTTCTATGACGGCAAATACGATGTCCTGCTGTCGACCACGATCATCGAGTCCGGGCTCGACATCCCGACCGCCAATACGCTGATCGTACATCGCGCCGACAGGTTTGGCTTGGCGCAGCTTTATCAGTTGCGCGGGCGTGTCGGACGCGCCAAGCTGCGCGCCTATTCACTGCTCACATTACCAACGCAGCAGAAGATTACGCCGCAGGCCGAAAGGCGGCTGAAGGTGCTGCAATCGCTCGATACACTCGGCGCCGGTTTCCAACTTGCCTCGCACGATCTCGACATCCGTGGCGCAGGTAATCTGCTCGGCGAAGAGCAGTCCGGCCACATCAAGGAGGTCGGCTTCGAACTCTACCAGCAGATGCTGGAGGAAGCCGTGATGACTCTGAAGGCAGGCATTACCGCACCTGTTGCCGACCGTTGGTCGCCGCAGATCACCATCGGCACTGCCCTGCTTATTCCGGAAGAGTATGTGGCCGACCTTTCAGTTCGGCTTGCGCTCTACCGGCGGCTCGCCGGAATCGAGTACGAGCGCGATATCGACAGCTTTGCAGCGGAGCTCGTCGACCGTTTCGGCAAGCTGCCGGAGGAGGTCGAGCATCTGTTACAGGTGGTCGCGATCAAAGCTCTCAGCCGGCGTGCTAACGTTGAGAAGGTTGAGGCGGGGCCAAAGGGCATCGTGCTCTCGTTCCGCGACAATATTTTCGCCAACCCCGAGGGGCTAATTGCATTTATCCGCGAGCAAGGCTCGGCAGTGCGTATGCGCAACGATCCGAAGAACGCCAAAGGTCAGCAAATCGTCTTCTTCGAGGACTGGCCGCACCCGCAGGATCGGTTAAAAGGTACGGCTGCAGTGCTGCGCAGGCTCGCTTCGATTGCGGAGCAGGCGAACGCGGCGTGAGCAGCACCGTCTCGTTTGCCGTCTACTTCTTGCCGCTGGGTTCGGCTTTCGCCTTCATTTGCGCTAGCTCGTCGCTTAGCTTCGCCATTGCCGCCTTAAGTGCGGCGATCTCGGCTCGGGCTGCGGTGAGAT
>DASWAK010000160.1:0-5680 GCA_036391175.1 Pseudolabrys sp. | reverse complement strand
AATGTGGTAAAAGTGTCGGGAGCCAAGATTCAATAAGCGCATGATCCCGAACCGGTTTTCGGACGAGATCATGTGAACGCAAATCGGAAGCTGATGCCAATCATCGATAGTGCATCCATAAACGCACTGCTTTCAACGCCGCTGGTGCTGCCGGCGCCAGTGGCCGGCGCGTTGGCGGCGTTGTTTCTTGTGGTGGTTGTCATGGCCGTGCGGCGGGCTACCCGCGGCGGCGGGCCTCGCCTGCTGATTCCGCTCACCGCGATCGCGATTGGTGGGATCGCGGTAATCGGTGTCCTCGACCGCTTAGCGATGACCGAACGCGCATCCGAACAGCGTGCGCTTCTTCAGCGCGATTCGCAGCTCAGTATCAGCGCGGTTGCTCCCGGATCGCCGCTCGCATGCCTCGACGGCGTTGCCGGTGAGCAGGTCGAAAATGCTTGCGAGCAGGCGGTTTTTGCAGATGCGCAAAGTACAGCAAGAGCGGTTGCGTATGTCAGCGCGCGGCTATCGCTGCTTTCCGATGTTTTTGCCATTGCTCAGCGCGGCGATCGTGATTTGCTGGCTGCCTTCGCTCCTACCCGCCGCGCCATCGAACTTGATCGCTATGGTATCGCCGCTCACGTTCTGGCCGTGCGCGATGGTTGCGTCCCGGAACGCTGTGCGGCGTTCGATATGCTTCAGGATACAGGCGCTCTCAGGGCCAATCTGAAGGTTCATGCCTTCGATGGCTATATCGCCCGCTATGTATCCGCGTGGGGCAAGACTGAGCCCGCAGCTGAGAAGCAGCCACAAGCTTCGACCTCGGCGCTGCCGCCCGTCGCTAGCGCGGGGCAACCGCAAGCGCCTCATCCGGTCGACAGCCGCTACGATTTTCCGTCCTCGGCCTCGATTCCGCCGGTCAGCATTATGAACGCCGAGCCACCCCCGCCGAAAGAACAGACTGGTACAGCCAACGCCCAGGCTGGCGCCGACAAGCCTACCGGCACTGCGCCGGTGCCGCCTAAACGTCCACAGGCCCAAGCGGCGTCCCCGCCAGCACGCTAGTATCGGGCCGATTGACGCGGGCCCCACATGTTCAAATCCGTCCTAATCGCCAATCGCGGCGAGATTGCCTGCCGCATTGCTCGCACCGCGAGGCAATTGGGCCTGCACACCATCGCGGTCTTTTCGGAACCTGATGCCCGCGCCCCGCATGTACGCCTTTGCGATGAGGCGCATGCCATTGGCGGATCCGCGGCGGCGCAAAGTTATCTCTCGATAGATAAGCTGATCGCAACGGCCAAGGCGGCGCGCGCGGAATGCATTCATCCGGGCTATGGTTTTCTTTCGGAGAACGCAGATTTCGCACAAGCCTGTCTTGATGCAGGTATTGTTTTTGTCGGTCCGCCAGCCCAGGCGATCCGTGCCATGGGGCTCAAAGATCGAGCAAAGGCGCTCATGGAGAAGGCCGGAGTGCCAGTAGTGGCTGGCTACCACGGTGAGTTGCAGGAGCCAAAATTCCTCAAACAGAAAGCCTATGAGATCGGCTACCCGGTGCTGATTAAGGCAGTGGCTGGCGGTGGCGGCAAAGGCATGCGGCGCGTTGAGCGCCACGCCGATTTTGATTCCGCCCTAGAAGCAGCTCAACGCGAAGCGAAAGCCGCATTCGGGGATGGTCGCATCCTGCTTGAGAAATACGTGACAAGCCCGCGGCACATTGAGCTGCAAATCTTCGCGGACCAGCACGGGAACACCATTCATCTCAACGAGCGAGACTGTTCGTTGCAGCGGCGCCATCAGAAAGTGATCGAGGAAGCGCCGGCGCCTGGCATGAGCAGCGGATTGCGCACCGCCATGGGTACGGCGGCAGTGGCAGCGGCGAAAGCCGCAGGCTACGTCGGCGCCGGTACAATCGAGTTTATCGCGGACGGCACGAACGGCCTCAAGCTGGGCGGCTTCTGGTTTATAGAGATGAATACGCGGTTGCAGGTCGAGCATCCGGTGACCGAGGCAGTGACAGGCCTCGATTTAGTGGAGTGGCAATTCCGAATTGCCGCCGGCGAAAAGTTGCCCCTAGCGCAACACCAGGTGCGGCTCGACGGCCATGCCGTGGAAGCGCGGCTCTACGCGGAAGATCCAGAACGAGACTTCCTGCCGTCCACGGGTCGTTTGATCGCGTTGCAATTTCCGAAGGCTGATCGGGTGCGCATTGACAGCGGCGTCGAGACCGGCAGTGAGGTGACGCCGTTTTACGATCCGATGATCGCTAAACTGATCGCTCATGGTAAGACGCGCGAAGATGCGCTTGATCGTCTGGCCGATGCGCTCGACCAAACTATCGTGATTGGCCCACGCAGCAATGCCGGTTTTCTGGCTGCGCTTTGTCGTGCGCCGGGATTCCGCAAGGGTGAGTTCGATACCGGCTTTATCGATCGTAATCTCACGCAACTTGGCGCAGCTCCAAGCGGGCTCGACCGAGCTGCGGCCGCGCTTGGGGCACAACGGTTATTGGCACAGGAGCATGCACGCCTGGCGGCGTCACGCGAGCGGGAACCGGACGAACCTCCCTCACCCTGGGATGAGGCCGATGCCTTTCAGTTGTCGGGTGCGCGGAGACTCGAGCTGCCAATCCTCGCCGAAGACAAGACAGTTGTGGCGGAGATCGTTTATGGCCCGCAAGGCCCCGCGGTTTCGGTCGGCGGCAATAGGGCCGCAACAGACGCGGTGGCGGTACCGGGTGGGGATGCGGTCTACGTGCTTCACAACGGGCGCCAGACCAAGGTGAGGCTGCGGGATCTCGCCCTCAATGAGGCTGGGGATCAAGATAAAAGCGGGATTGTGCGCGCACCCATGCATGGCAAGATACTCAATATTTTTGTGGAGCAGGGCGCACAGGTCACCCGGGGCCAACGTGTCGCTATCATCGAGGCCATGAAGATGGAACACACGCTTGTGGCGCCGATCGACGGCATTGTCGCCGGAATCGCTGTGGCCTTGGACGGTCAAGTAGCGGAGGGCGCCAAAGTCATGCTCATTGAGACTGTGAAAGTGTAGTTGGGCACCCTGGGGCATGTCGCTTCATCTCATCAAACTTTGCGTCGGCTGCGATTCTGTCTCCGAGCTCGAGGATTGGATTAAACAGAAATTGAAAGAGAAGAAGCGACGCGGGCAGAAGCCCGAGCATATCCACACCACCCGCATGGTGCCCAAACGCGCCGACGAGCTCACCAGCGGTGGGTCGCTGTATTGGGTGATCCGCGGGCAGATCACTTGCCGGGAACAAATTCTCGACATCCGCCCATTTACAGACAAGGACGGCATTAGCCGCTGCCGTGTCGTCCTCGACGGCAAACTCGTGCTCGTTGAGCCGCGACCGCGCGCGGCATTTCAAGGCTGGCGCTACCTTGAGATGAAAGAAGCGCCTCGCGATCTTTCGCGCGCCGCGCCCGGTGCTGCCAGAATGCCGGAAGCGATGCGGCGTGAATTGCGGGAACTGGGACTACTTTAAACCCCGACGTTATCGATCAGCCGCGTCTTGCCGAGCCGGGCGGCAACGAGCAAGCGGATTGGACCGTCCTTGGGCGAGGTAATCGGGGCGAGCGTAAGCGCGTGACGCGCTTCGAGATAGTCCAGCGCGAAGCCGGCAAGGTCGATCTCGATTCGCCCGACATTCAGTACACGGTCGACCTTTTCGCCACTTCTTATACGGATGGCGCACCCTTTAAGGACACGATGAAGCATTGGCGCTACCGCGCGCTCCGCCGCGGAGAGATACAAATTGCGCGAGGACAACGCCAACCCGTCTGGCTCCCGCACGGTCGGAACTCCGATCACCTTCACCTGCAGGTCGAGATCCTTGGCCATTTGGGTGACCACGCGTAGCTGCTGGTAATCTTTTTGGCCGAACAGCGCGAAATCGGGAGAAACCTGCGTGAACAGTTTGGCGACGACGGTTGCGACTCCTCCGAAAAAGTGAGGGCGAAACTCGTCCTCAAGCCCGACTTTAGCAGCGCCTTCTGGGGCAAGACGCGTCGCAAAGCCGTCTGGGTACATGGCCTCAACCGAGGGTGCCCACACAAGATCGACCTCGGCCTCACGCAACACTTTGATGTCGGTGGCAAAGCTTCGCGGATAGCTGGCGAAATCTTCATGCGGTGCAAATTGCGTCGGATTGATGAAGACTGACACCACGACGCGTTTCGCGCGCCGCCCGGCTTCGCGCACCAATGCCAGGTGGCCGCGATGCAACGCGCCCATGGTCGGCACCAGCGCGATGCGCTCGCCTGCCTTCCGGTAGCGTTCCAAAGCGCGGCGGAGCGGGGGGACCGTCCGTATGACTTTCGGGTGGTTTGCCATAATTCTGGCCTTGTCTGCGAATTGTCGCAAAACTGGATTACGACCTACAAGGCAGGAGGAATATGGCCAAGCAAATTCATGACTAGGTCGAGTTTAACTTGACTAAAGCACACTAATATTTTGAGAATTGAACGCCAGAGGGGGCGGCATGTTAATCCAACCTATCAAGGAAACAGGTCAATCTGCGCACGTGGTCGTGCTCGGAAACGAAAAGGGCGGCTCGGGAAAATCGACCACGGCGTTGCATATTGCGGTCGCGCTGCTCAAAGCCGGGCAACGTGTGGCCACCATCGACCTCGACTCGCGCCAACAGAGCTTCACACATTATATCGATAATCGCCGGGCTTGGTCTGCGCGCGCGCGCATCGCGCTCGAGGTGCCCACTCACTATTGCATTGCACGCGCCGAAAACAACTCGCTGGAAGCGAATGAGGCGCAGGAGTTCGCGAACTTTTCGGCGGCGATTAGCGCGATCGAGCATAGCCATGACGTGGTGGTGATCGACACGCCCGGTGCCGATACCTATCTTATGCGTCTCGCTCATTCGATGGCAGACACGCTGGTGACCCCGCTCAACGACAGTTTTCTCGATTTTGATGTGTTGGCCACGCTCGATCAAACCAATTTCAGTGTCACAGGCGAGAGCCACTACGCCGAAATGGTGCGCGAAGCCCGCCGGCAGCGGCGGCTGGTCGATGGCCAGCTCACCGATTGGATCGTGGTGCGCAATCGTCTCTCGACCCTTTCTTCGCGCAACAAGCGACTGGTGGGCGATGGCATCAATGAATTGTCAAAGCGTATGGGCTTTCGCAGCGTGGAAGGTTTTGCCGAGCGGGTGGTTTATCGTGAATTCTTTCCGCGTGGATTAACTGCACTCGACGACCTGGACGAAGAGACTCTCGGGACCCGCCCTAATATGTCGCATGTGACCGCGCGAGAGGAAGTGGTTACGCTGCTCAATGCGCTGCACCTACCGCTCTCTGAGAATGGTAAACGGCGTGCGGCTGCTCGCGCAGAATGGTACTCGGTCATGGACCAACCGCTTCAGGTCCATCTAAATTCCCGTTAAGCTTGCATCTGAGCGCCAATGTCGCCATCTAGCGATGAGCGGCATGCAAGGCAGCGCAGTAGCCGCGGGTTCAGTATAGAATTTTACTATGAGCAAGGAATCCGAGCGAACTCCGGCGCCGGTCTCGCCCAAACCGGAAATCGAGAGCTTCATTGAGCAGGTGCGCGCTCTCGGGCCTTCGACTGCGCGAGGTAACCGCCATTACGCGCTCCGGCGGCAACCAGCCGCACGGGTCCGTCTACGAGTATTTCCGAAACGACAAAATGGACGCCAACG
>DASWAK010000159.1:0-7716 GCA_036391175.1 Pseudolabrys sp. | reverse complement strand
TGCCCCTCCGCTGCATCGAGCACGAAGGCCTTGTCGAGGCGCACCGGCCCCTTTGTATCGAGCACGATGCGTGATCCGCCCTGCATGATCAGCCCGTAGCGAAACGCCTTCACCAGACCGCGCGTTTGCTCGCCGGCCTTGGCGGGAAGCTTGAAGGTTATCTGCGGCAGATCAACCACCACGCGGAAAGGGTCGGCGAGGGTGAAGGCAGCGAGATCGATCTTCCGGTTCAGGTCGACGACGAACCGGGTCTGCTTGTCGTCTCCACCGACCCGCATATCGGTCGCCACCGCAGGTGACTCCGCTGGCGAAGCCAGGGCGCGCGTGGTCATGCCACTCTCGGCGGCGACGCCGGCCCAGTCGCACAGCATCGTGCAAGCGAGCGTAGTGGCGATGGCAAAAGCGCGGGCTGTCACGAATCCGGACCCTTTTTGTGCCTCTTTTTAACTCATTAAGCCCGGCTTCGGTTAACGGATCTTGTGAGGGAGACGCTATTTTCCATGCGCCAGTGTGGCCTGTCTGCAAACCTTCCCTTGCCAGTCGTAGCTAAGGGCCGTATGTAGGGTGTGCTGATGGTTAGAGTTCCGGTTGTGCCGCGTTCGGGCCCCGGCCGCTTAGGTCCTGTACCGCCCCCCTCGAGGAGGTCGGCGGACGGCCAAGCGAAACGAGCCGAAACCCTTGTGAAGGACAACCGGATCAGCGCGCGGCCACAGGGCCGTTCGCGACCTAGCCGTGAGCATCGAGAAACCTCGGTTCGCGCTCGTGAGGCGCGACCGTAGCGCTACGGGTCGCACGTTTCATGCTGCCACTGATGCAGCAAAGGTATTTTGAGGTCCATCGCCCACGCGCCGCCACTATGACGGTGCGCGCTGCTATGGAACTCGGCCACGCGGCCCTTCCCTTCCACACCAATCAGGCTGGCTTTCCGCCTTACCGGATTGCGCTGTCTTCATCGCGCCAACGCGCGGGAACGGCTGGCCTAGTGAGATTTTCCAATGGCCGACAAAATGTTGATCGATGCGACCCACCCGGAGGAGACTCGGGTCGTCGTACTGCGCGGCAATCGCGTCGAGGAATTCGATTTCGAGAGCGCCAACCGCAAACAACTCCGCGGTAACATCTACCTCGCCAAGGTTACACGCGTTGAGCCGTCCTTGCAGGCGGCCTTTGTCGATTACGGCGGCAATCGCCACGGCTTTCTGGCGTTCTCCGAAATCCATCCCGACTACTACCAGATCCCGGTTGCCGACCGACAGGCCCTGATCGCGCAGGAGGAGCGCGACCAGCGCGAGGCCGATGCGGACGCCGACAATCGCGCCGGGCGGCGCGGCCGCCATCGGTATCGCGGTGCGGAGCGCCATCGCGATCGCGAGGTCGTACACAGCGAGCCCCTCGCTGCCGAAGAACTCGCCAGCGAAGCCGCCGAGATGCGGGCTAGCGACCCGGGGCTTGGCGAGCCCACACGGGAGCAGATCGAGGAAACTGCGGCGCAAATACCAGAAGCCGAGCCGGCGTTACCTGAGTTTGCGGCCGAAGAGGAGGCGCGCGAAACCGCTGAAATTCCCGCCGGCGGAGAGATGCCCCCACTAGCCGAGGCAAGCCCCGCAATGCTCGAACAAATTGTTGAAGGTGAGCAGCCTACCGCTGCCGCCGAAGGCGCGTTGGCCGCTGAAGCCCCACCTGCCGATGGCGCCAACGGCAACGGCGAGGAGCATGCCCAAGAAGCGGAAGAAGCGATTGAATCCGTTGGCGGCGCAGATGCGCTTGAAGAAGTGCAGGAGCGGGTCCCGCGCTTTCGACGCCAGTACAAGATTCAGGAAGTGATCAAGCGACGGCAAGTAATGCTGGTTCAGGTCGTCAAGGAAGAGCGTGGCACCAAGGGCGCCGCTTTGACGACGTATTTGTCGCTCGCCGGACGCTACTCGGTGCTGATGCCCAACACCGCACGCGGCGGCGGCATTTCCCGCAAGATCACGTCGGCTGAAGACCGCACCCGACTTAAGGAAATTGCGCAGGATCTGGAGGTGCCGGAAGGCATGGGCGTGATTTTGCGGACGGCGGGCGCCAGTCGCACCAAGATCGAAGTCAAACGCGATTTCGAATATCTCCTGCGTCTCTGGGAAACGGTGCGCGACCTCACGCTCAAGTCCACTGCGCCCAAACTGGTTTATGAAGAGGGCTCGCTTACGAAGCGTTCGATCCGCGACCTCTACGGCAAGGACATCGAAGAGATCATCGTCTCGGGTGAGGAAGGTTTCAAGGAAGCGCGTGAATTCATGCGCATGCTGATGCCGAGCCACGCCAAATACGTAAAACAATACAAAGACACACAGCCGCTGTTCACCCGTTATGGCATTGAAGGTCAGCTCGATGCCATGTTCTCGCCGGTCGTGCAGCTTCGCTCTGGCGGCTACATTGTGATCAACCAGGCCGAAGCGCTGGTGGCGATCGACGTCAACTCCGGACGCGCCACACGCGAGCACCACATCGAGGACACGGCGCTCAAAACCAATTGCGAGGCGGCCGAGGAAATCGCACGCCAGCTACGCCTGCGCGACCTCGCCGGCCTGATTGTCATCGATTTCATCGACATGGATGAGGGCCGCAACAATCGCACAGTGGAGCGGCGGCTAAAAGAAGCGCTCAGGCATGACCGTGCCCGCATCCAGGTCGGCCGTATCTCGCATTTCGGCCTGCTGGAAATGTCGCGCCAGCGCATTCGCACCTCTGTCCTGGAAAGCTCAACCGAAAAATGTCCGGTATGCGGCGGCTCCGGCCATGTCCGTTCTGTGTCGTCAGTCGCGTTGCAATTGTTGCGCGCCATCGAGGAAATGCTGATCAAGGGCGCCACGCACAACCTGATCGTGCGCACGCGCGCCGAAGTCGCACTCTACGTACTCAATCACAAACGTGCGCATCTGCGCGCGCTCGAGGAACGCTTCCGCATCACCATCACTGTGTCCGCCGACCCAGCAGTGACCGGCCAGCAGTCTTATGTGGTCGATCGCGGTGAGCAGGTGCACACGCCTGAAGCCGCGCGCAGCCTTGCCGCGGCGCAGCCAATGCCCCTGCCGGACGTGGACGATGAAGATATTGTTGCGGACGAAGCCGAGGAGCTCGAGGTCGAGGAAGGCGTCGAGACGATGGCTGACGCGCCTGCGGAAACAAGCGAGGAGCGGCCGCGTCACGATGGCGAACGCGAAGGCGGCCCACGGCGTCGACGACGTCGCGGGCGTGGCGGCCGCGGCCGTGGCGGCGAGCCGCGTGAGGGAGTTCGAACCTTTACGCAAGATACCGTTCCTGAGCATGCAATCGCGCATGAGGATCACGACGCGGGGTCACCCGAAGAAGAGGGATTGGGTCAACCACAGCCGCGCCAGGAAGCCGGTCCGCTCGGCGAAGGAGAGTCCCGCGAGGGGCGACGTCGCCGGCGGCGCGGCCGCCGTGGCGGTCGCCGCAACCGGCAGCGCAACGGAGAGGCGCCGTTCGCGAGCGGCAATGGCGGCCCAGAACCGGAACTGCGACACGCGGTCGAAGATATGGACAGCCCGCCGCGTCACGAAAGCGCACCGACCTATACGCCACCGCCAGAGGAGCGCCCTGCTCCACCGCCGGCTGAAGCATCGGCGCCCGTTATCGGCGCACAAGAACCGCCGCGCCGGCGCTCGACCATTCGTGAGCCCGCGCCGTTCGCCGCCGAAAGCGCGCCGGCACCGCCTTCGAACATTCCATCGCCAACGCCGGTGATCTCCAGCACCAGCGCCGAGGAGACATCAGCGCCCAAACGCGGCTGGTGGGGCAAACGACTGCTCGGCGACAAGGACTAGCGGTGCGATGAAGTCCGCCTGGGTCGAACGTGACGCCAAGGCGGCCGTCGACCATTGGGCCAAATCTGGCGTCGCGGCCGATCTGGCGCTTCGGGTTTATTCGACGTGCTTGCTCGGCCGCGATCCAAAGCTGGTGCTCCACGGCGGTGGCAACACGTCCGTAAAGACGCGGGTCAAGGATCTGCTGGGCGAGGATACCGAGGTTCTCTGCGTCAAGGGCTCCGGCTGGGACATGGCAAACATCGAGCCCGCCGGGATGCCGGCGGTGCGGCTCGAACCCTTGCGCAAGCTACGCGCGCGCACCGCCATGCCTGACGAGGACATGGTGCGCCTGCAACGCGCGAGCCTGGTCGATCCGCAGGCACCTAATCCATCGCTGGAGGCTTTGTTGCACGCCTTCGTGCCTCACAAATTCGTCGATCATACCCACGCCACCGCGATATTGAGCTTGATCGACCGGGCCGACAGCGAAGTGCTATGCACGCAAACCTTCGGCAACCGCCTCGGCTTCGTGCCCTACATCATGCCGGGCTTCGCGCTGGCAAAAAGAGCCGCCGAGGTGTTTGAGAAAAATCCCGACGTCGAGGGGTTGATCCTGGACAAACACGGCATTTTTACTTTTGGAAAAGACGCGCGCGAGGCGTACGAGCGCATGATCGAATTCGTCACGCTGGCGGAAGACCATCTGCGCAAGAAAGGGAACGTGCAATTCGCGCGTGCGAGAGTGCCGGACCAGATCGCAGCAATCTCGGAGATAGCGCCAATCCTCCGCGGCGCTTGCACGCTGCGCGATGCCTTCGGCGAGGGCGCGCACAAGCGGCTGATCCTGAATTTCCGCAGCAACGATATGATCCTGAACTACGTCAGCGGCAAGGACGTGGCGCGCTACGCGCGCGCCGGCCTGATCACACCCGATCATGTGATCCGCACCAAGCCCTGGCCGCTGATCGTGCCAGCGCCTGAAGGGGGCAAACTTGACGATTTCAAAAATGCCGTGCAGCAGGCCGCGCGCGCTTTCATGGAGGAATACGCGGCCTATTTCACGCGCCAAAAGACGCGCGCCAACAGCGCCGCGATGCACGATCCCCTGCCCCGCGTGGTGCTGGTGCCGGGCCTTGGCCTGTTCGGGCTCGGCGCGAGCGCCAAGGATGCGCGCATCGCCGCCGATGTAGCCGAGGCCGCAGCCGAAGGCATCAGCGGCGCAGAGGCCACCGGCGCGTTCAAATCAATTTCCGAAGCCGATATGTTTGATGTCGAATACTGGCCGCTGGAGCTGGCCAAGCTCGGCCAGCGCAAGCCGCTGCCGCTCACCGGCCAGGTCGCAGTGATTACCGGAGCCGGTGGCGCCATCGGCGCCGCAGCCGCCAGCGCCTTTTCCGAAGCCGGCGCCGAAGTCGCGTTGCTGGACATCGACGCTGATGCGGCTACGAAAACCGCAAAGGCAATCGGCGGCGCGGCGCTCGTGATTGCTTGCGACGTGACCAGCACGAAATCGGTGCAGGCTGCTTTCGACCAGGTCGCTTCGGCTTTCGGCGGCGTCGACATTGTGGTGTCAAATGCCGGCGGGGCCTGGCAAGGCAAGATCGGCGAAGTGGATGAAGCACTGCTGCGCGAGAGCTTCGAACTCAATTTCTTCGCCCATCAGAAAGTCGCACAGGCTGCCGTGAAGATCATGCTCAGGCAGGGCGTCGGCGGCTGCCTGCTGTTTAATGTTTCGAAACAGGCGGTGAACCCGGGGGCGGGTTTCGGACCCTACGGTTTGCCGAAGGCGGCGACATTGCTGCTGGTACGGCAGTATGCGCTCGATTACGGGACTGATGGCATCCGCGCCAATGCGGTCAATGCCGACCGCATTCGCTCCGGCCTGCTCACCGAGGATTTTATCAAACAGCGCGCCAAGGCCCGCGGGCTCAGCGAAAAAGAATATATGACCGGTAATCTGCTCCAGCGCGAGGTCACGGCCGAAGACGTCGCCCAGGCCTTTCTGCACCAGGCGCTCGAGTTGAAAACCACCGCTAATGTCACAACCGTCGATGGCGGTAACATTGCCGCGGCGATGCGTTAGCCCCTGAAATCGCCAGGAACCGTGCTATTCTCCACCTCGCATCGACACCAAAAAGGAGCCGACACGATGCTGCGAACCATAGCCATCGCTCTCACCCCTGTCCTTCTGATGGCGACGTCCGCCGCGGCCGTCACGTCCCAGGAAAAGATGGAAACCTGCAAGGTCGGCGCCGAAAGCCAGCAACTAGAGGGCGCCAAACGCACGGCTTTCATCAATAAGTGCATGGCGAAGGGCAACTACGAGCCGCCCGCAAGAAAGAATGCCAAACAAGCTCCGAAGCAGCCAAAGCCGCAGTAACCCAGGTGCGCGCTTCGGCGGCCCGCATTGCCGGTCGTTCCCCGGGGTCCATAGGTAGCGCAGTGTGTCGATTGTCACGCGACGCCCGATGCATTCGCCATTAAGAAGGCGAATGAGACCGGCCCTCGCTTCTCTTGGCTGGGACGATTATCTCTTCAACCAACCCCCAATCCGTTCGACCGCTTCGTGCATCTCGGCAGCCGAGCCGGCGTAGCAGAAACGCAGGAAGTGCTTGCCATTTAATGGATCGAAATCGATGCCGGGCGTCGCCGCGACGCCGGCTTCGTTCAACATACGCTTCGCGAAATTGAGACTATCGTCCGAAAATCGCGAAATATCCGCGTAAAGATAGAACGCGCCGTCCACCGGAAGAAACTTATCGAGTCCGGCCTTCGGCAGCCCCTCGGTGAGAATGCGGCGATTTTCCTCATAGCCGTGTTTGACTGCTTCCATCTCTTCGCGGCCTTCGAAAGCGGCTTCGGCCGCGACTTGCGCCAGCGTCGGCACTGAAATCGCGAGGTTGCCTTGCAGTCGTTCGATCGGCCGCACGAGAACATCCGGAACAACCATCCAGCCGACGCGCCACCCGGTCATGCAGAAGTATTTCGAGAAGGAATTGATCACCACCGCACGCTCCGATGTATTCGCGGCAGTCTCGGCCTCGAATGCATAGTCGAGACCATGATAAATCTCATCGGAGATCACCCGGATGCCTTCGGCTTCCGCAACCGCGATCAGACGGGTGAGTGCGTCGGTATCCATCATTGTGCCCGTCGGATTGGCCGGACTTGCGATCACGACGCCCTTGAGCGGGGCGCGTTGGTGCGCAGCGATCAGCGCCTTGGCCGAAAGCGCCCAACGCGTCTCCGCCGAAGTCTCGATCAGCACGGGCTCGCATCCAAGTGCGGAGAGGATATGCCGATATGGGGGATAGCCGGGGTTGGCCAATGCCACCCGGTCGCCAGGCTCGAACAATGACAAGAAGGCCAGGATGAACCCGCCGGATGAGCCGGTGGTTACCACCACACGTGCCGGATCGAGGGATAAATCGTAAGTGTCCTCGTAGTGGCGCGCGATGCGCGCACGCAGCGCCGGTATTCCCAGAGTTTCGGTATAGCCGATACGGCCATGTGCAAGTGCGGCCTGCGCTGCCTTGATCGCTACCGCTGGAGCCGGCGCGGCCGGCTGCCCCACCTCCATGTGGATGATGTGAGCGCCCTGCGCTTCGCGCTGGGCCGCGGCCGCCATCACGTCCATGACAATAAATGGCGGCACATCGCTGCGCTTTGATGGCTTCAAGAGCTGTTTTACCGCTTCAAGCATCGTTTTCGGCCTATTGGGCCTTGACGCCCTGCCCCGCTGTTGCCGTAGTCAGCAGATTGCTTGCGAATGGCTCTCTCATGACCCAGTCGTGATCGTCAGTCGCGTTGACCACCCCAAGGGGCGTCACTAGGTTCACGCCAATTCGGCAGCGAAATCGGTATGTCCTTGAACGGCACCACTAGCAGGACGCGGCGCCGGGCGCCA
>DASWAK010000158.1:0-8951 GCA_036391175.1 Pseudolabrys sp. | reverse complement strand
CCGAGCGCAGGTGGTCGATTTCCTTCGCTATGGGCGGGTTCTCTGTCGGCCTTTTAGTCGCCGGGCTGGTCGCGCCTTATGTGGGCCGTTCAATCGATCGCTTCGGTGGGCATGTCGTCATGACCATCGGCTCATTGATCGGGGCGCTTGGCCTTTTTCTAATCGTGCGTGCCGCCACTCCGGTCACCTACTATGCGGTCTGGATGGTGCTTGGCGTCGCCATGGCAGCGAACCTATATGATTCCGCGTTCGCTACACTTGGCCGAATATTCGGGCTCGGTGCGCGGCGGCCGATTACCGCTCTTACACTTGCCGGTGGCTTTGCCTCGACCGTGAGTTGGCCGGTCACACATCTCCTGATCGAGCGTGTTGGTTGGAGCGGCACCTATCTCGTCTATGCCGCGCTGCTTGCCTGCATCGCAGCGCCCCTTCACGCCCTGGCACTGCCACGCAGCCGCTTCGAAGCCGACGTGCCGGCGCAAAACAGCCAGCACGAACCGGTCAAGATACTGCCGCCACACGGCTTGACGTTCATACTGGTGGCCTCAGCATTCGCCTCGTACGCTTTCGTCCCTTCCGGCCTCTCGGCTCACCTGCTGGCGATTTTCGCGCGTACCGGTATTGACGCTGGAACTGTGGTCTGGATTGGCGCCCTGTTTGGACCGGCGCAGGTCGGAGCACGGCTCATCGAATTCTCCTTTGGCCGCAGTTTGCATCCGCTATGGGTCGTGCGTTTCGCGCTCAGTACACTGCTGTGCGCCTTCGTCATGCTTGCGCTGTTAGGTGTGTCGACTGGCACCGCAGCGGTCTTCGCCCTGATGTTCGGCGGCGCCAACGGCCTCGTCACGATTACCCGCGGCGCGGTTCCGCTGGCGTTGTTCGGTGCATCCGGCTACGGGCGCCTGATGGGCCGGCTCGCGGGGCCATTTCTCTTGGTGCAATCGGCCGCGCCCTTGGTGATGGCGTATGTGATCGAACACACTTCTGATCCCGCGGCGCTGGCTCTCGCTGCCGGCTTCGCATCGATTGCGCTGATTTGTTTTGTTGTGATCCGTCGCCCGGGCTAGGCAAACATCGCGTCGATGTTGTGCTGACTAGCGTGGCCGGAGTCGCGGGCGCGTCTGACCATCTGCTCGATACGAAGGCAAGCCAAAGGGCATGGAAACCGCTCGTTTACCATGTTGGATCATGGTTTACGGCAATTTACCAATGGGTGTGCGTTTGGCCTTTTACTCGTCGCGCTCGGTGAAAATTGTAAGGTGAGTCGATGTGGCGTTCGATTATCCTGGGAGTGGTGGCAGTTTCAGTATCCAAAGTCGCACCGGCACAGCCGGTGTCTCTCGCGCCACCCGAGTCTTTGCCGCAAACACCACGTATGGTCGTAGCGGCGGCGCAGCCGCAGATGCAGCCTAATTTCGGCGGGGGCTTTATCGAATTTCTGTTCGGCGATTCAGCACAGCAACCTCAGCGTGGGACGCAGCAATGGTTTGGTGCGCCGCCGCAGGAACGAACTTATGCCAATTCGTCACCGATCGATCCCATGCAGGAGCAGCAGAGATCGGACGGGCGCATGGATCCTCGCTTCCTACGCCAGGAGGTCGCATACAACGGAAAGGAAGCGCCCGGCACGATCGTTATCGATACGCCGAACCATTTCCTCTATCTGGTTCAGGGCGACAGCAAGGCGATACGTTACGGCATCGGCGTCGGCCGCCCCGGTTTCGCATGGTCAGGCGTGCACGCAGTCTCGGGCAAGAAAGAATGGCCGGATTGGGTGCCGCCGGATGAAATGGTCAAACGGCAGCCCTACTTGCCACACTTTGTGGCCGGCGGCCCAAACAATCCACTAGGTGCACGCGCGCTTTATCTTGGGTCGACGCTGTACCGGATCCACGGCTCGAACGAGCCTTGGACGATCGGCCAAAATGTGTCGTCCGGCTGCATCAGGATGCGCAATGCGGACATCATCGACCTTTATGAACGCGTGAAGGTCGGCACCAAAGTTGTGGTGTTGTAGCCGAGCTCACGCGCTGTCGCCGCCGCCGAAGTCTCCGCCGCTATCGCTGTCGAAATCGTCGCCGATATCGGACACATCTGCAGCGTCGTCATTGTCGAAAAGCCCGGCGGATTGCGTGTCACCGTGCGCATCACGTCCGATATCATTGAAGCCCGCGTCGCGAGAGAGGTCGCTGCCGGCGGCGCTATTATCCCACAGCGAGCCGGGTGGCGGCACAGCCGCGAACGTGCTGCCACCATGGTGGCCGAACATCCAACTTATTGAATTTAGTAGCAGGGCGCCGCCAATCACTCCGGCCGCAGATGCCGCAGCGGTGCCAAGGAACGAGCCGCCCGGCGACGGTGCTGCGGGGGCAAGAGTGCCGCCGCTGTTCCAGCGTGGGTCCGGTTGGGCTGAGGTAACCGGGCGCACGCTTGGCACCGAAGTGGCCGTAGAGTGGCTGGTTAGTGCCTGACGCATGTTGTCGAGAAAGCCGCCGCTCGGGGGTTCGCCAACATCCTCGCCGGTGAGTTCACGAATGCGTGCATCTGCGCGTTTCAGCGCCTCGTCTTGCACCAGGACAGTCTGGACCAACGGGTAGATTGCGTGCGGTGCGCGGGTGAAGCCGGCTGCTATTGCACGCTCGGCTTCCGCATCGCGTGGCGCAGTCTCAAGCCGCGCGAGCCGGTCAAACAAGTCGTCAACTAGTTGGCGTTCCTGCGGGGTCATAGCGTGCTCCCGTAACTGTCGGCGTTGTTATCTAGGCATTCCTGCTATTTTTGCCAGTGGGGCGAGCAAGGGCGACGCCATGCTCAGCCAACAATTTCGGGAAAGCATCGGAATTAAAGAACGCAAATTCGTGCTCGCGTAACGTTGTGAGCGAATCGAGCGCTTTTAATTCGGCATCGACGAAACCCGGATGGCACATGATCAGGCCGCCATCAGGTAAGCCCGACAGAAAACGGGGAAATAACTTCGCAAATTTCGCCCTGGCGTTGAAAACATAAGTTCCGGCGAAGGCAGGATTGGCCGCAATTCCCAGGCGTTTTGCTTTGCGGCGAAAGCCTACGCTCAAAATGTCCAGCGTTAGAGCTTTGCGATCATGAAGACGTCGACCCGGGCGTGCACGGCCGCACTGTCTCACCCATGCGTCAGGAGCACCCTGCGCGACAACTTTGAGAAAGGCGTCGCGCACCTGCGGGAACAGGTGCACATGCTGATGGCCGTCGAGGAAATCGGGCGGCCGGCCGAATGTGTCGATAAATGCGCGTAGCTGCGTGGCGATTTCGATCACCAAAGATTCTGGTCGCAAGCGGAGCGTAGATGCCATGCGCAGCGTGTCGTTGAGCGATATAAATTGGCCTGCGTGAAGCGGCGCAAAGCCGTCGCTCATTGGCTTGAATGGCGCGGTAAGTGTCACGTGCAAGCCGAGGTCCGCTCGTTTTTCGCCGGAATTTAAAGTATCTAGCGCTGCCGCCTCATCGCCATAGAAATGCGGCGCTGCCACCATGATCGAAGTTGCATTGATCCGTCCGCGCAAGATTAGCTCGCGGATGCCAGCGTTAACGCCAGGAGAAATTCCATAGTCGTCGGCGCACAGCCAAATGCGACGGGGGGCCATACGCATCGCGTCTTGGCTTATTCGGCCGCGCGAGGAGTCGCCGGCCGAGACCTGGCCGATTCGCTAGCGCGCTTAACGCTGTGTTCTGCGACGAAATAGGCCGGCCGGCCCTTAATCTCGGACAGCATCTTTCCGATGTATTCGCCCAAGACGCCGATCAGGATGAGCTGCACGCCGCCGATTACCATCACACTGACCACCAGCGAGGGATAGCCGGGCACGTCCTTACCATAGAGGAGCGTCTCCAGCACAATCCAGCTGCCAAAGAAGAGAGCAGTCACGGCGAGCAGCACACCTAGGAGACTGGCGACGCGCAGCGGCGCTACCGAAAACGACGTGAGGCCTTCGATGGATAGTCCGAGGAGCGTCCACACGCTCCAGGTTGTCGCGCCGTGCTCGCGCACTGCCGGCTCGTAGTCAACTCGCACCTGGCGAAACCCAATCCAGCTCGATAGCCCCTTGAAGAAGCGATTGCGCTCCGGCATCTGCCGTAGCGCTGCCGCGGCGCGCGCTGACAGCAACCTGAAATCGCCGGCGTCTTCCGGGATCTTGTGGCGCGCTCCCCAATTGAGCAATGCGTAGAATGAACGAACGCCCGCCCGCCGCAGCCAGGATTCGTTCTCGCGGTGCGCCTTGGCGGTATAGACCACGTCGTAGCCTTCATCGAGCCAGCGCGCGACCAGCGTGTCGATCAATTCCGGCGGATGCTGGCCATCGCCGTCCATAAACAACACGGCGCCCGGTCGGGCATGGTCCAGGCCGGCGAGCAGCGCAGCTTCCTTGCCGAAATTTCGTGACAATGTGACAATCTGAATGTCGAGTGGCATGGTGGGCAACGATTTGGCGATGGCGCTGGTCCCATCGCTACTGCCGTCGTCGACATACACGACTTCGAGGCTTAGGCCGCGCTTGACCTGCAAGTAACGCGCGACCTCGGCGATGCGTTCATGCAAACCGGGTAAACCTTTGGCCTCGTTGAACAGAGGTATGACGACCGACAACGTAGGCGTGGACGATGGCGCCTGCGCGCGTGTGCCTGCTTTGGTCGGTTTCGTCGCCATCTTTGGTTAACCTGTCGCTGCCGTTTTCCGGCGATCTATACCGCACCGGAATGGCGCTGTCGCGTCCGGCCTACCGGGACATGATCTGCCGTGCTAATCGAAAGCGGACGATGATCCCGGCGCCCATCCAAAATATCTTCGACCGTCTCGTAGTAGCGTGGCATGAGCGCGCCATTGCGCTCAAGGCTGCTAGTTTTGCGCTGGTCGGCGTAGTCAACACGGCCGTCGATTTCAGCATTTTCTGGACAACCGCGACATATCTGCATTGGCCGCTGGTGCCGGCCAACGTGCTGGCTTGGCTTGTGGCGGTCACATGCTCCTACATGATGAATTCCTTCATCACCTTCGGCCCGGAATCCGGACGTATACTGCGCTGGCGCGACTACGCGAGCTTCGCCACCTCGGGTATTGCTGGCATGGTGTCAAGCACGGCGACTCTATTTGCGCTTTCCTATGTCGTTCCAGTACTGGTTGCGAAGTTGGTGTCGATCCTGGTGAGCTTCGCCGTTAACTTCTCGCTTTCGCATTTCGTAGTGTTCCGCGTGCGCCGTCCGCGTGGTGACACCGGCTGATGAGTACCCGCGCGGCGAACCGGGCCTGACTATGCAGCACGATGAAAACCTGAACGCTATGCGTGCGAGTTTTGTCACGCACCTCGAATGTGCGATGACTGGCGAACGCCACAAAGCCGACCAGGTGCACAATCTGTCGCGCGCTGGCAAACCGCTGTTGGTACGTTACGATCTTGAAGGCGTTCGCAAATCATTAAGTAAGGAAATCCTGACAGCGCGAGCACCCGACCTATGGCGCTATCGCGAATTGCTGCCCGTTCGCAAAGCTGACGACATTGTTAGCTTGGGCGAAGTGATGACGCCGATCGTGCCCATGCCGCGACTTTCCGCAAAACTCGGCGGCGGCGAAATCCTCGTGAAAGACGAAGGTCGGCTGCCGACCGGCTCGTTCAAAGCGCGCGGGCTGGTGATGGCCGTCTCGATGGCCAAAGCGCTCGGCATCAAGCACATGGCGATGCCGACCAATGGTAACGCCGGGGCCGCGCTTGCCGCCTATGCCTCACGGGCCGGAATCAAAACCACTATTTTTTGTCCGGAGGATACGCCGGAAGTAAATGTGAGCGAGATCGCATTGCAAGGCGCGACCGTCTATCGCGTCAACGGCCTGATCGACGACTGCGGCAAGATCGTCGGCGAAGGAAGGGCCAAGGTCGGCTGGTTCGATACATCAACCTTGAAGGAGCCGTACCGGATCGAAGGCAAGAAAACGATGGGCCTTGAGCTCGCCGAGCAGCTCGGATGGCAAGTGCCGGATGCGATCTTCTACCCGACAGGCGGAGGCACCGGACTGATCGGTATGTGGAAGGCCTTCGCTGAACTGGAGGCCATTGGCTTCATTGGCAAGAAGCGTCCGCGGATGATTGCGGTCCAGGCTGCCGGCTGCGCGCCGATGGTGAAGGCCTTCGAAGCGGGCGATGAGCACGCACCGCGCTGGGAGAATGCTCACACCATAGCCTCTGGCATTCGGGTGCCGCAGGCGATCGGTGATTTCCTTATTCTGCGCGCCGTGCGAGAGAGCAGTGGCTTCGCTATCGCGATACCTGACGAGGCGATCAGTGCCGCGCTCGACGAGATGGCACGCGAGGAAGGCTTCCTGCTGTGCCCCGAGGGGGCGGCGACTTATGCAGCTTACAAGCAGAGCCTCGCGGATGGGCGGGTGAAGCGCACCGATCAGGTCATACTGTTCAACTGCGCCAGCGGCTTGAAATATCCGCTACCTCCTGTGCACCGCATGCTCGATCGTCGCCGGCCGATCGACTTTGCGGCGCTTTAGAGCCCCGCTTCGAGTTTTGCGTAAAGCGGATTGTCGCGCGAAAACACGTAGTCCAGTTCGCCCACCGCCACAGCCTCGGCGCCGTTCTCGCGCAGGAAACTGGTGAGGGCATAGACCTGATCGGGCGGGCAATGCAGCGTGAGCATGCCCGATCCTGTTGGGCCACCAAACGGCGTCTCGATGTTGAATTTCCGTTTGGCGTTTTCGACCAGCATAGCGGTGCCCGCAGCAAAGCGGGCACGAACCTCACGAAAAGCCCGGGCACGCGCCTGCGCCGCTACCCTGTCGAGGATCACGCGGGCGAGATCGCGCTCGCTCTTGCCCCAGGGCGCGCTGCGCGCCGCGACCAGGTTTGCCTGCGAGCGCAGGATGGTACCGTCCTCCACGGCTTTCAGACCATTGGCAGCGAGCGTCGTGCCGGTGGTAGTGATGTCGACGATCATCTCTGCCGTGCCAGCCGCCGGCGCGCCTTCCGTTGCACCTGAGCTCTCGACAATGCGATAGTCAATGATGCCGTGCGAGGAGAAAAAGTCGCGCGTCAGATTGATATACTTTGTCGCCACCCGCATTTTACGGTCGTGGTGTTGACGGAAGGCGGTAGCGACGTCATCGACATCTGCCATTGTGCGAACGTCGATCCAGGCTTGAGGTACCGCGACCACGACATTGGCGAAACCGAAGCCGAGGCCCTCGATGAGCACCACGCGCTTGTCAGCGTCCGGGATCATCTCGCGAACCAGATCTTCGCCGGTGACACCGAGATGGACGGCGCCAGCCACGAGCTGGCTGGTGATTTCGGATGCCGACAGATAAGCGACCTCGACACCTTCGAGACCTGCGATGGCGCCGCGATAGTCACGCGCGCCGCGCGGTTTTATCAATGCAAGACCCGCACGCGAGAAGAATGCTTCTGCATTTTCCTGCAAGCGGCCCTTGGCGGGAACGGCGAGCACCAGAGGCGCACTCATGTTGCGTCTCCGTAAACAGCCAGACGCTCGATCCAAACCGCGAAACCAACGGCGGGGACAAGGTCAGTTGCGCCGAGTCGGCTAAGCAGTTCGTCGTATCGGCCACCAGCGACGAGTGGGTCGCCAGCGCGCTTCGGATCGGTCAATTCAAAGACCAGACCGGTGTAGTAGTCGAGACCGCGTCCGAAGGCAGTCGAAAATTGTACGCGCTTTACGTCGACGCCGCGTGCTTCCAGAAAACCTGTGCGGCTTTCAAATTGGTCAAGCGCAGGCGCGAGCGCAGGCGCCATTTTGGCCTCGCGTGCCAAAGCGCGCATTGCGGCGGCGGCCTCATCGAGATTACCCTTAATCACAAGGAAGCGCTCGATCAACCCCCGCACATCGCGCGGCAACTTCGCGCCAGCGCCGAGCGCGGACTGTTCGAGGAAGCGATCTGCGATTTCACCGATCGAGCGGCCGCCGACGGCGTTGATACCGGCGATCGACAACAAATCGGTGACGAGTGCATGTGCGCCCTTCGGATCGGAACCGGCGAGCGCAGCCAGCACGCCCTGATATTCGGGGCGCGCATTGTTACCGCCGAGCACCAGCCGGTCGAGGTCATGCGCCAAATTGGTCTTGCGGTTGAAATCCTTGATCAGTCTCCGCTTCCAGGCAGGCGGCAGATCGAGTCCCGCGATAAGGCTTGCGAATAACCCGACGTCGCCGATGTAGATGTCGGGCGCGGTGACGCCATAATGCGCGGTCGCTTCCAGTCCGAGCGAGAGCATTTCAGCGTCGGCCGCCGCTTTGTCGGCGCGCCCGAATGATTCGATACCCGCTTGCAAGAATTCGGCTGGTGCATCGCTGCGATGACGGAATACCGGACCGAGATAGCAATAGCCTGCTGGCTTTCCCGCGACGCTCGAAGCGAGATAGTCGCGCGAAACGGGAATCGTCAGATCCGGACGCAGACAGAATTCATCGCCGTCCGGCGTTGTGGTCAGGTACATGCGCCGGCGAATGTCCTCGCCGGAAAGGTCGAGAAATGGTTCCGCTGGTTGCAGCATCGCGGGCGCAACACGCGCGTAACCGGCGCGCTCATAGGAGGCGACCAGCGCCTCCGCCCGCGCGTCGGGTCCATGCCTCTGAGTTGTTACGCTCGTGCCCATCACTGTCCCAAAAACAACTGCAAATCCAGGGTTTAGGGCCGGCCTTTAGCATGGCGGCCTTAAGGATTCGACGACGTTTGGTCGCTGACCTTAACGTTCCGGGCAGTCAAATGTTTGTCGTCGTTAATAAATTTTGCAGCGCCCGCTAACTTCAGCGCCTGGCGGCGGGCCTGCAGGCTTACCATATGTCGCGGAAGGGTAAGGGAGTCTCAATACAACCGGGGTTCACTGTTGGTTAGTGGAGACACCACGAGCAGTCCGGTACTGCGCGCGGGTGTCGTCGCGCCATTTTAGCGACCGGGCTGCCTT
>DASWAK010000157.1:0-7830 GCA_036391175.1 Pseudolabrys sp. | reverse complement strand
GAGATGGCAACGAAGAGGCCGGTGACGATGGAGCCGACGAGCATGCCGCCGACAGCCTGCGGGCCAAGTATGAGGCCTACGACAGCCGGAGCACGGACCGGCAGGAGGGCCGGGATCATCATCTCCCTAATGGCCGCCTTCGTGACGATGTCGACCGCAGCCGCGTAGTCAGGCTTGCCGGTGCCTTCCATGATGCCCTTGATCTCGCGGAACTGCCTGCGGACTTCGTCGACTATCTCGCCGCCAGCCTTTGCGACAGCCTGCATGCTCATGGCGCCGAAGAGGTACGGGAGGAGGCCGCCTATGAACAGGCCGACGAGCACCTTCGGGTTGGAGAGGTCGAAGGCCATCGAGGTGCCCATCGCGGTCTTGAGCTCCTCGGTATACGCGGCGAAGAGGACCAGGGCCGCCAGCGCGGCGGAGCCGATGGCGTAGCCCTTGGTGACTGCCTTGGTGGTGTTGCCGACCGCGTCAAGCGGGTCTGTGATGTCGCGGACTGAATCAGGGAGACCAGCCATCTCGGCGATGCCGCCGGCGTTGTCCGTGATCGGGCCGTAGGCGTCGATCGCGACTATTATGCCGGTCATCGAGAGCATCGAGACGGCTGCCATCGCGACGCCGTAGAGGCCGGCGCAGAAGTAGGCGACGAGTATGCCCGCGCAGATGACGAGTATCGGGGCCGCGGTGGACTTCATCGAGACCGCGAGGCCGGTGATGACGTTGGTGCCGTGGCCGGTGGTCGAGGCCTTGGCTATCGCCTTGACCGGCGCGTTCGCCGTCGAGGTGTAGTACTCGGTTATTATGACGAGCGCGCCGGTGACGACAAGGCCGACAAGCGCGGAGATGTAGAGGTTCGCCACGGTGTACTGCTCAAGGCCGGGCGTCATCGAGAGGTCGCCCATGAGCTTCACTGTGATGGGGTAGAAGGCGCCCGCGGAGAGTATCGCGGCAGCGATGAGCCCCTTGTAGAGCGCGCCCATGATGTTCTGGCTCGCGCCCAGCCGCACGAAGTAGGTGCCGACAATCGAGGCGACGATGCAAACCGCGCCGATCGCCAGCGGCAGCAGCATCATGGTGTCGCGCGCAGCGCCGTCGAAGAAGATCGCTGCGAGCAACATGGTCGCCACGATGGTCACGGCATAAGTCTCAAAGAGGTCCGCCGCCATGCCCGCGCAGTCGCCGACATTGTCGCCGACGTTGTCGGCGATGGTGGCTGGATTGCGCGGATCGTCTTCCGGGATACCGGCTTCGACTTTGCCGACCAGATCGCCGCCCACGTCGGCGCCCTTGGTGAAGATGCCGCCGCCGAGACGGGCGAAGATCGAGATCAGCGAGGCGCCAAAGCCGAGCGCGACGATGGCATCGATCACCGTACGGTCATTTGCTGCCTTGTGCAGCGTGCCGGTGAGAAAGCCGAAATAGAGCGTGACGCCCAGCAGCGCGAGGCCTGCCACCAGCATGCCGGTGATCGCTCCGGCCTTGAATGCAAGCTCGAGCCCGCCGGCCAGTGATTTCGTAGCAGCCTGTGCGACCCGCACATTGGCGCGCACGGAGACGTTCATGCCGATGAAACCGGTGGCGCCCGACAGGACCGCGCCAACCGCAAAGCCAATCGCCACGAGCCAACCGAGCGTGAAACCGATGATCACGAAGATCACCACGCCGACGATGCCGATGGTGGTGTATTGCCGCTTGAGATAGGCCTGCGCGCCTTCGCGCACGGCGGCCGAAATCTCCTGCATCTTCTTGCTGCCGGGATCGGCACTCATCACCGACTGGGTCGCCCAGATGCCATAGACGATCGCGAGCACGCCACAGCCGACGATCAACCACAAAGTAGTCATGGTGGCCATAAACCTCGATTAAATGGTGCTGGGGGAGGAACGCTCCAGCCCGGCGCCAGGAGCGTCGAGGATGGCCGCTTGTTAAGGGCGCTTCACCCCGACCGGGAAACGCGCGGATATAGCCAAAAAGATGCGACCTGTGCAACGCGGAAATAGGGGGGTCACAAAGGTATTCTTTGCAGGGTCCGTCCTTGCCTATTTTTCCTTCGCTACCAGCACCTCGAACTTGGACTTCTCTTCTGAAGGCTCGCGACGATAGCCGTCGGGATCGACCCAGGCCTGAACACCCTCCTTGGGCGCTCGCGTCAGCTTGTCCTCAAAGCCGGGAGTTTGTGTGTGCGCCCAGGACGCCAACAGCCAACGAAGCCAAAATTCTGAGAGCAAATTGCATTGGAGCGTCCCTCCCTGGTTTGAGAGCCGATGTCTTCGCCTTGCTTGCCTTACACAGTCGATGGCCTTGGCCGGAGCGCAAGCCACACGAGCAGCGCGCCCACCACGAATATGGTCGGGAAGATTACTTCATTGATGGCCGTCCAGCCGAATTTGTCGAGCAGCTGGCCGGATGAGAATGAACTCAGCGCCATGCTGCCAAAAATCAGGAAATCGTTGAACGCCTGTACCTTGTTGCGTTCACGCGGCCGGTGGCACTGCGTCACCATCGTAGTGGCGCCGATAAAAGACAGGTTCCAGCCGAAACCGAGCAGCACCAATGCGCTCCAGAAGTGGGCCACGGTGATTCCTGCGATGCCAACCGCGGCGGCCGCGGCGATCAGCGCAAGGCCTATTCCAGTGATGCGCTCGATGCCAAATCGCGCGATCAGCGAGCCGGTGATGAAGCTCGGCGCATACATCGCCAATACGTGCCACTGGATGCCGAGCGTCGCATCGGTGACCGAATGACCGCAGCCGACCATGGCAAGTGGAGCCGAAGTCATCATCATATTCATCATGCCATAACTCGCCATGCCGCACGCGACTGCGACGATGAAACGTGAGTCGTGCATGACCTCACCGAGCGGGCGAACGCTGTCGTGGCGCGCGGGCGCGAGCGGCGGCACCTTGACGAATTGCAGGACAATCGCCGCCGCCAGCGCGCAAGCCGACTGGCCGAGATAGCTCGCGGCGAACAGGTGTGGCGATAGCAGATCCTTGGTAAAGATCACCAGCTGCGGTCCGATCACTGCAGCAAAAACGCCGCCGGCAAGCACCCATGACACGACTTTCGGGCGATAGGCGTCGCTCGCGGTATCGGCCGCGGCAAAGCGATAGGACTGGTGTGCCGCGGCGTAGAGCCCGCCGCAGAACGTGCCGACCAGCAGCAGCCAGAATTGGCCATTCATCACGGCCGCGTATGAGATCAGGCCGGACAGGATGCCGAAGGCCGATCCACATTGCAGAGCGAAGCGGCGACCGAAATGGCGCGCGAGCGCGCCGACGGGCAGCGTGCCGAGCCACATGCCGATCACCATGGCGGTGATCGGCAAAGTCGCGAGGCCCTTATCCGGCGCCAGCACCGCACCGACGATACTGGCCGTGCTCACGATCACGGTGTTGTTGCCGCCGGCTAGCGCCTGCGCGACTGCCAGCACAAGGGCATTGCGGCGCGCCAGATTGTCATCAGGCGCGGCATGCTGGAGAGTTTCGGCGATCGCCGACATGGATAAGCTCCCGGAAAGCCGTCCCTTGTAGCGGCGATCCTGCCGAATCGCCAATGCGAGCCGCGCAGAGCAGTATTGAGCCCGAACTGCCTGCGTTACCGCTTGCGTGAGGTACGCGACGGCCGCGCCTTCCCTGCGAACGCGATGGCGCCGGGATGGCGAATGGTGGCCACCCTCGCCTCAGCCAACGATCGGGCGCCGATCTGACCAAGGGACGCGCGCAGCTCAGCGATATAAAGGTCGATCAGGTAGTCCGGCCCCTCGTCGCCGAGCGCGGCCACAGCCCACAGGAAAGACTTCCCCGCAAAGGCCGCATCGGCGCCGAGCGCCAGCGCCCGCATGACGTCCTGGCCGCTGCGCACGCCGCTGTCGATCAGAATCGTCGCTTTCTTGCCGACCGCCACAACGATTGCGGGCAGGCAGTCGATCGATGGTGTCAGTGCCTCGATCTGGCGACCGCCGTGGTTCGACACCCAGATGCCCTCGATGCCGAGCGCAACCGCCTTGGCGGCATCCTCCGGATGAAGAATGCCTTTGACCGCCATCGGGCCCTTCCACGCGTCGCGGTAGCGTTTGATCTCTTCCCAAGAGAAAGCACCGCCCATGCGCGCGCGCGCATAGGCGATGATCTCGTTGGTACTCGCGCCCTGGGGGGCATAGTCACTGATGGTGGCGAACCGGGGAAAGCCATTCCGCAGGAGCGCGAATACCCATTTTGGGCGCACCATCATCTCGCAGATCATGCGCGCATTGGGACGGAATTCGTGAGCGAGCCCCGCATAAGTTTCGCGCGAGCGCGTGGTGCGCACCGGAACGTCCAAGGTGAGAGTCAGGACCTTGGCGTCAACCGCCTGCGCGCGCCGCACCAGGTCGAAACCGATCTTGTGATCGTCATGCCAAAATCGGTAAAGCTGAAGCCAAAACACGTCGGGGGCGGCCTCCGCCGCCTGCTCGATCGTGGCGCCGCCAGCGACGCTCAGTGTATAGGGAACGCGCGCACGCTGCGCGGCTTTCGCCATCAGCAGATCGGCGCCTGGCCAGACCAACGACGGTCCGCCCATAGGGGCGATCCCGATTGGCGCCGTGTAGCTGCGCCCGAATAACTTTACGTCCACCGGCGGCAACGATGGCATCACGCCGTAGCGCGGCACAATTTCAACGGCATCAAACGCCGCCCAATTGTGCGCAATGCCGACATCGTTCCCGGCACCGGTGTCACAATATTCGAAAGCAAAAAGCGGTACGTTGTGCGGCGCGCGCCGGCGCAACCAGGCGGTGGTCGGAAACCGCTTGTTATGTTTCTGAAAATTTGGATGCGGGCCAACCGGCGTTACTGCCGCCCGTTTTGCTGTCATATCATGCATGGCGAATTCCCATTTCCTTCATTTTCATTATAACCGGGCCAAGCGCATTCGTCCCGCGGATTTCAGAAGTGACTGAACGAGGCGCGCTTGAAAACAAAAGCGTGGCCATCAGCAGCAAGGAAGCGAACGCCCTCCCCGGCTTTCACTTCACCAATCTGCGTGACCGCGACACTGGCCGCCTTGGCCGCGGCATCGAAGCTGTTGGCCTTGGCCGCCGGCACCGTGCAAACGATCTCATAGTCGTCACCGCCCGTGAGCGCAGTTTCGAGCGCGCCGGAGTCGGCAGCAATCACTGCTTTGGCCGCTTCCGAGATCGGCACCAGCGCGGCATCGACGTCCGCCGCGACGCCGGACGCCCGGCACAGCTTGCCAAAATCGCCGACGAGTCCATCGGAGATATCCATCGCCGCCGAAGCATGAGCGCGCACGGCTTCGGCCAGCGCATTGCGCGGCTGCGGCAAGAGGTAGCGCGAGACGAGATGCCGCCGCTGCGACTCGCTCAATTTCCAGTCTTTGCCGTTGCGCACCATGACGCCAAGCGCGGCGTCGCCAATGGTGCCACTCACGAACACCCGGTCGCCTACCTTGGCGCCGGCGCGGCGCACCATCGTTCCTTCCGGAACGCTTCCAATCATGGCTATGGAAATAGTAATTGGCCCCGGTGTGCGATCGGTGTCACCACCAAACAGCGGACAGCCAAACAGCACAGCGTCGCCGCGCAGCCCCTCAGCAAAGCCGTTGAGCCACTCCTCGCCGATCTCCTTGGGGATTGCGAGCGAGAGCAGGAAGCCGAGTGGGCGCGCGCCCTTCGCGGCGAGATCCGACAAGTTCACCCGCAGAGCCTTGCTCGCCACCGCATGCGCAGCATCTTCGGGAAAAAAATGTACGCCCCCGACAATAGCGTCGGTCTTGAGCACCAGATCGCATCCAGGAGGCGGCGTGAGAACGGCGGCATCGTCGGACAATCCCAGCGCGCCCGGATGGGTGGCGAGGGGCTTAAAAAAGCGCGCGATCAGGTGATCCTCGGCCGACATGTCGTCGCGTGCAGCCATCGTATCACCCAGCGGCACGGCCAAACTCGGCGGCGCGCAAGCGCCGCGCAAGCTGGTCGAGCACAGCATTGACCATGCCTGTCTCGTCACGCTCGACAAAAGCGGCGGCCACGTCAGCATATTCGGCCACCACCACCCGCGCCGGCACGTCGCCGCGGTGAATCAACTCATAGGCGCCGGCCCGCAGCGCTGCGCGCAGAACCGCCTCGATACGCTTGAGCGGCCAGCCTTTCGACAATGCATCGTCGATCAAGGGGTCAAGATCACGCTGCTCACGCACGACGCCGGAAACGATGTCACGGAAGAATGCTGCCTCAGCCGGAAGATATTGTGCGCCCTCGACCTCGCGGCCTATCCAGTGGCTCTCAAATTCAGCCAGGATTTCGTTCAAACCGGTGCCGGCCATATCCATCTGGTAGAGCGCCTGAACTGCCGCGAGCCTGGCCGCGCCGCGCTTGTTCGCCTTGCGTGCGTCCTTATCGTCGCGTCTGGCACCGGTGCTCATCAGTGCCACACAAGTGTGTGCTTGAGCGCGACCATGGTGAGTGCTGCGCGGGCAGCGTCGCCACCTTTGTCGCCCTCTTCAACGCGGGCGCGGGCGTGGGCCTGCGCCTCGTTTTCCACTGTGAGGATACCGTTGCCGATGGCGAGCCGCTCTTTCACCGAAAGATCCATCAAAGCACGCGCCGACTCGTTCGACACAATCTCGAAATGGTAGGTCTCGCCGCGGATCACGCAGCCAAGTGCCACCACGCCGTCATACGGTGCGCGCCGACGTCGCGCTGCATCCATTGCAATCACAATGGCGGCAGGAATTTCCAGGGTGCCCGGAACTGTAACGCGATCGTAGCGTGCACCAGCCTTGTCAAGGACGCGTGTCGCCCCGCGCAACAACGCATCGGAAATATCTTCATAGAAGCGCGCTTCCACGATCAGCATACGCAAGCTGTCGCGATTTTTCATGCTGCGCTTTTTCCTGGTCATGACCCAAATATTCCCGCTTGAGCGGCGTGGTAGCAAGCGGCTCTCGCCTGAACAAGGCTCTACTTCATCTCCGCCAGCCGCGCTGCGTAGCGCGCCATCGTATCGACTTCGAGGTTAACCTCATCGTCCTTACGCAAAGCTCCAAACGTCGTCGCCTGCAATGTATGCGGGATCACAAGCACCGAAAACGTGTCGCCCTCCACGTTGTTGACCGTGAGGGAGATTCCATCAAGCGCAACCGAGCCCTTGGGTGCGATGAAGCGCGCGAGCTCGGCCGGGATACGCAACACGACGCGCGCCATTTCAGTCATGTTCTCGCGACCAACCACGATCGCAACGCCATCCACGTGGCCAGCGACCAGGTGCCCGCCCAATTCTTCGCCGAATTTCAGCGGACGCTCGAGATTAACTTTGGAGCCGTGACGCCAGCGCCGCACGGTAGTAACACGCAGCGTTTCGTCCCCCGCGTCCACAGCAAACCAGACACGGCCGTCTTCTTCACCCGTGTCCACGACCGTCAGACAGACGCCTGAACAGGCGATCGAGGCGCCCTGCACAATCTCGGCGCGCGGATAGTTACAGAAGATGGTAATGCGGTGCAGATTGCCTGCGCGCGGTTTGACCGAACGTACTTCGCCCATATCGGTGACGATGCCGGTGAACATTTAAGTCCGCGCGAAACTTTCGAGCATGTCTGCGCCGAGTTTTTCGCTACCGCTTGATCTTAACCGGCCAGTCAACGCTTCGAGTGGCATACCTTCCAACGGATCGATGCCATCTGCGCCAATGGTTTTTTCTCCGCGCAACAAGAACGCTTCGTCCACAAGATCGGCCGCGACAAAGCTGGCCGCAACAGTCGGGCCGCCTTCTACCATCAGCCGGGTGATGCCTTGCTCGACGAGAGTCTCCAACACCTGGTGGAGGTCAA
>DASWAK010000156.1:0-3318 GCA_036391175.1 Pseudolabrys sp. | reverse complement strand
GGCGCGGATCAGCACCAGCGGGAAATCGTAGCGCAGCGCCGTGAGATCCCGATAGCCGGCGCAAATTGCCGGATGCAAATCATTGCCGGCAAGCGCGTCGAAGTCGCCTTGGGACTTTCGTCCCGTGAGATGAAATGCGATGTGGGCTTGTACTTCTGCTTGCATACCGAAATCGCCTTGGTCGTTTCAGTTCAAACTCGCTGTATTCTCACGCGCTAGGCTGAACTTTGCTGTCCGCGTCCTGCGGCCATATCGTGAACTTGTCGAATTCTGCATCGAGACCGGACTTGATGTAGCGCGTGGAACGCTGCTGCCCGGCGTTACGAAGGTCTTCGTAGCAAGGGACGTTCGGATTGCGATAAAGAATGCCGACTGGGATCGGATCCGCCAGCGAAGCGATCTCGCGCGCCCGGTTGATATTCGACGGATCGTGGCGTTCCTGGGTCTTGTAGACCTTGGACAGGTTCGGGCTGAGTGTCACACCGTCTTCGTGGGTCAGCAGCAGGGTCTTGAGCGGATCGTGCACCCACGGATCGAGCATTTTCGGCAGCCATTCAGGGCAGCGCTGGAGGATGCGCACGAACGAAAAGCCCTTGTGGCGGTACGCCGCCAACAGAATGTCGTAGAGGACCTCGGGAATCCAATCGACCGCCTGCGCGACGAACGACGCGTTCTGGACGCCGAGCGTCACGGTTAGCGGCTGAAGTCCGTCGAGATAGCTGCCGCGCGGTGTAGTGTTGCTCTTCAATCCGCGTGGTGACGTCGGCGACGCTTGCATCTTGGTCAAACCGTAGATCTGATTGTCGTGCAGCATCACCGTCATGTTCATGTTGTAACGGATGGCGTGGATCCAATGCGCCGCGCCGATGCTACAGCAGTCGCCGTCGCCGGTGTTGACGAACACGGTCAAGTCCGGCCGCGCCATCTTGATACCCTCAGCAACCGGCAGCGCGCGGCCGTGAATGCCGTGGAATCCGTAAGTCTTCATGTAATGCGGGAAGCGGCTGGAACAGCCGATGCCTGAGACAAACACCGTCTTCTCGGGACGCAGATCCTCGTCGCGGCACAGGCGCTGGACGGCCGCCAGAATAGCGTTGTCACCGCAGCCAGTGCACCAGCGCGGCACGCCGCTCTGATAATCTTCGAGCGCGTGATGCTCGTCGTGCATCCGCAACAAGCATTCGGTGGCATGGATGGTCATAATCGTCTTGCCTCTTACTTTTTCATTTTCTCGAGGAGGACGCGTTCGATGGTGTTCGGTTTGATCGGCTGGCCGCGCACCTCGCTCCAGCAATCGACGTCGATCAGGAAACGCGAGCGCAGCAGGATGGCGAGTGCCGAGTAGCGGCGATTGTTCTTGTCCACAATTTCGTCTCTTGGGTCATCGCTCCAGTTGCCCTCGATGGTAATGACCTTCTTGAACCGCTTCATAATTTCGTCGATGCCAGGCGCCATCGGCTGCAGGAAGGTGAGGTGCAGCGACGAAACCTTATGGCCTTTGGCGCGCAGGCTCGTCACCGCTTCCTCGATCGCACCCTTGGTGCTGCCCCAGCCGACGACCAGTAAGTCGCCCTTGGCGTCGCCGAACACCGATGGCGTTTTCAGAGTCTTCTGCAGCGCGGCGAGCTTGTGGCTGCGCGCGCGAATGCCCGATTCGTTGCTTTCCGGGTCATAGGCGACGTGGCTCAGGGTGTCGTGAGCAAGTCCGGTCAAAGTGTGCACACCGCCGGGCTGACCCGGGATGAAGCGGCGGGCCAAGCCGGTGACCGGGTTCCAGTCATAAGGCTTGAGCCCGCCCGGGATCTCGCTCTGGTCGATCGGCGGCGCCAGCCAGGCTTCGCTGAATTGCGGACGCGGGAACGGCTGCTGCGACGTGGCCAGGCTCGCGTCGGAGAGCACGATCACGACCATGTTGAAGGTCTCAGCGATCTTGCGCGCGGTGATGACCGAATAGAAGCAGTCCTCGATCGTGCCCGGCGCGATCACCACCTTGGGCGCATCGCCGTGGCTGCCGAAGATCGCGGTCATCAAATCGCCCTGCTCAACCTTGGTCGGCAGTCCGGTGCTAGGGCCGCCGCGCTGCACGTTGATGACGACCAGCGGAATCTCGCCCATCACCGCAAGTCCGATCGCTTCCTGTTTGAGCGAATAGCCGGGCCCGGAGGTGATGGTGACGGCACACTTGCCCGCATAGGAGGCGCCGACCGCGAAGGTGCAAGCCGCGATCTCGTCCTCGGCCTGATGGACGATGCCGCCGACCTTTTCGAACACGCTGCTGAGATAGTGCGACACTGAGGTCGCCGGCGTGATCGGGTACATCGCGCAGACTTCCATGCCGGACGCGAGGACGCCGAGCGCCAACGCGGTATTGCCGTCGAGCACGACTTGCGGCTCGGTGCTGCGGACCGCCGGGATGCAATATTTGAAATCGAGATTCTTCTCTGCCCATTCGTAGCCGGCGTCCAACAGCTTGACGTTCGTGGCAATCACGCTGGCGTCCTTCTTGCCGAAGGTACGCGCGATTTGCTCGCGGCCAAGCTGTAGGTCGAAGCTGTAGATGTTGCACAGCATGCCCAGAGCGAACATGTTTTTGCCGCGCTTGGCGTCGCCGACGACCAAGCGGCACTCACGTTCCATCGGAATTTCGATAACCTTGAATCCTGCCGCCACAAGCTGGTCATGGGTCTCGATATAGGACGCGGCTATTTTCGGGTCCCTGCTCTCGCGCCACATACTTTCCAGAAGAATGCTGCAGCCTTCCTTGAGTGCGCCGGTGCGAACGCGGCCGAGCAGCACCTGCTCGTTGAAGGCGATCACCAGGTCGGTTTCGTTGCCGCCGTTGGTGACGCGGCCCGAACCCAAGCGAATGCGATTGCCGCTGCCGCCGGCGACGCTGCGGGCGGGCGGGCGGATTTCCGCGGGAATGATCTCGACGGTCCAGACCCCATTGCCCATCCGCGCGGCGATCGCTCCGAGCGACTGTCCGCACCGCTGTGCACCCTCCCCGGAATCGCTGACGATCTCGACAATATGCTCACTCAATGTGGTCACTGCCTTGCCGTCGGGGACGGTCTGAGCGGCTTTGTTCGCGCGCAAACGCGGCTTAACTAAAACTTGGGCGGTGGTCCCGTTCATCTTGCTACCTTAGGCGGCGCGAACACGCGCGAAGTTGCGTTCCCTGAGATCAATCCCGAAGAACGTGCCAACGTTGACCCCGTCACCATTGTCGACCTCCGAATCGCGGATTCTTAGATAGTTCTTGATGCTGCGCGCGGCTTTGCGGCCGGCACCCATCGCTTCGATCACGGTCGCGGCGCC
>DASWAK010000155.1:0-2213 GCA_036391175.1 Pseudolabrys sp. | reverse complement strand
GCGTTGGTCGTCTGCGGCAAGGGCGATGATACACATTCTCTTGTACGCAGCATTGATGACATTCCGCGCGGTCACGGTGGTGTTCTCAAACGCGGCAAAACCGCGCTTGCTGTATGGAAATCCAAAACCGGTCGACCTCGCGCAGTGTCCGCATCGTGCACGCATGCGGGATGTATAGTGACCTGGAACAACGCTGATCTGACGTGGGATTGTCCCTGTCACGGCTCCGTGTTTTCGGCCGACGGACAGGTCATTCACGGGCCGGCTACCAAGCCTCTGGCAGTCAAACAACTGCCCAAAAACACTAAGCGAGCTCGGCGGTCACGCAGGCAAAAGCGTGCGTGATCAAGTGGCAATCGGTTAAAGCGAACTTAGCGGACAGCGGAAAAACATGGCACTCACAATAATTCAGTTCGATGTTATTTTTCCGCCACGCGTCCTAACATACAAAAATCATGTCCCGAGCATGCAGCTGATGACAACCATAGCGGCGGCGGCGCTTACGCGATTGCCAGTCGCGGACGATCAGACCTTAAGCGCCGGCCGAAATGCTGGAGCTTGTTTTTCTATGCCCCCGGCGGCCCCCTTCGGCGCGGGGACCGCAGACTTCGCCCCGCCTCCCGACACCGCGTCAATGCAAAGGTTCAGAGCTTCCCTAAGCGAGGACACATAGAAGTCCGCGGGTGTGGTCTTTTGCAGCTGCCCGCGATTTTTAACGTCCCCGTGGCCCCAAAGGCCGACGACCAACTTTGCACCGGTAATTTGCCGGCGGACTCGCTTGATCGAGTGTCGCAGGTGCGCAGGGCTGCTGCCGAGATCGAGATAGGACAGGCAGACCACCATTACGCCGGCACTGTTGAGCCGCACGATGTTCGAGGACGATACGGCGGCATTCGTTTCCACGCTGCCTCCCAACCCATGTTTTTCAAGCAGCTGGATTAGCATCCTCGCCACCGCATCATCGAACGGTCCCCTTCCGGCGACGCAGAGAACGGGCTTTCCGCCCCATTCGGGCGGCAAATCCCGCAGGACAGGAAGATCCGGCAACGACGGCGGCTCTTCGTTCTCAGACGTGGTGTCGTTGTCCTTTCGGGCAGCTACCGGGGGAGTTACGTCCTCATAATCACTGGTATCCGCGATCAGCTCATCCACTGCCTCGTTGATTTGCTCAACGTGCTTAGGATCGAGTAATCCGCGGCGAAAATCGATCTGGGCGAGATTGAGCGCCTCCAGTACCACCTTGTCGTAAACATAGGATAGCGACCGTCGCGAAAGCATCTCCTCGGCCTGGTCAGCGGCTTCGTCGATATCGGCTGCGAGGGCCCGCTGATAGAAGCTCTGGGCCGGGCTGAGTGGCGGCTCGTCTCCGATCATCACGTCGAGGAAGTGCAGCCAAGGAATGTGACGCCCGAGAACGCCAAGGCACACGGTCAGCGGCGTCGAGAGCAAGAGTCCGATCGGGCCCCACAACCAAGTCCAGAACGTCGCCGCAATGATGACGGCGACAGGCGTCAGCCCGGTGCTGTGGCCGTAGACCAACGGCTCGATCACTTGGCCGATCAACGGCTCGATGACGAGGAACAGCGCGGTCGTCATCAGCGCCATGCTCCAGCCCGGATCAACGGCCACGGCGAGCGCAATCGGAAAGATGGCCGCGATGAAGGCGCCGATATAGGGCACGAAGCGCAAGAGCATGGCCAGAATCCCGAACAGCACGGGGTTCGGCACGCCGATGAAGGTTAGGGCGACACCGACGATGAGCCCGAACAGGACATTGAGTGCAGTTTGCGCCAGGAAGTACCGGCTTAGGCGTTGGGCGCCGTCGTCGATGGCGTCAGTAGTGCGCTGCAAGTCGTGCGATCCGGCGAGCCGGATCAGACGGTCCCTGAGATTTTGCCGCTGTAATAGAAAAAAGATGACAAATATGACGACGAGCCCTGCGGTAGTGAGTGGATCGACTAGCGGCTGCAGCACTCGCTCGGCGACCTGCATCGGCGTCGCACCGGGTTGGTGGACTTCCACCGGGATGGGCTTGGCCGAATCCTCCGCGGGCTGCGGAGCGGCGCCTCGCAGCGGGGTGTCGCTCTTCTTTCGGGCCTCCTGGTTGAGGTCTCCCAGGAAGTTCGAGATCCGTTCCAGTGTGCCGCCGCGCACAAACTCGTGGACCGAGCGGATCTTCTCCTCGATGTTGTATTGATACACTGGCAGATTAT
>DASWAK010000154.1:0-1687 GCA_036391175.1 Pseudolabrys sp. | reverse complement strand
GGTCGCTATTGGGGGTAAAGCAGACATGGCGTTTTGCACTGCATATGTCCGCTTTTGATGCTGTGGACGGCGTCCACTCTGCGGCATCAAGAGTGCCCTAGGGTGGTTGCGTAAAGCGAACCACATTGAGGGGAGCCGTCCATGGGCGAGGTTAACACGATTGGTCTTGATATTGCGAAGTCAGTGTTTCAGGTGCACGGGTGCGATGGCACTGGCGCGGTCGTGATCCGCAGGCGCATCAGCCGGGCGAAGGTGTTGGAGTTCTTTGCCACGCTGCCGGCTTGCCTGGTCGGGATCGAGGCCTGTCCGTCAGCGCATCACTGGGGTCGCGCGCTGCAGGCACTCGGTCACACGGTGCGGCTGATGCCGCCGAACTATGTGAAGGCCTATCTCAAGCGCAGCAAGAACGATGCGAACGATGCGGCGGCGATCTGTGAGGCGGTGACGCGGCCCTCGATGCGGTTTGTGCCGATCAAGACGAAGCAGCAGCAGACTGGCTTGATGCTGCACCGGACCCGGCAATTGCTGGTGCGTCAACGCACGATGTTGAGCAATGCCATTCGGGGGCACATGGCCGAGCTCGGCATTATCTCGGCCAAGGGTCGCAATGGCACCGCCGAGCTGTTGCAGATCATTGCGAACGCCGAGGATGATCGGATTGCGCCGGTTGCGCGGTTTTGCCTCGCGGTGCTTGCGCGCCAATACGCGACCATCACGACAGAGGTCGCAGCCATCGACAAACGCATCCATGCCTGGCACCGCTCGTGTGAAGAAAGCCGGCGGCTGGAGGAGATTCCGGGGATCGGGCCGATCGTGGCCACCGCGCTGATTGCCGAAGTTGGTGACTGGAGAGAGTTCCGCTCGGGGCGCAACCTTGCCGCCTGGATCGGATTGGTGCCCAAGCAGCATACGACCGGTGGCAAGGACAAGCTCGGCAGTATCACCAAGCAGGGCAATCGCTACTTGCGATGGCTGCTGGTTGCCGGTGCTATGGCCATCATCCGCTACGCGCGAAAGCATGGGCCACAGAGGCGGCCGTGGCTCGCGCGATTGATGGCGCGCCGACCCACGAAGGTGGCTGCGGTTGCGCTCGCCAACAAGATGGCACGGATGGCCTGGGCCATCATGGTGCACGGTGACAGCTATAAAGAGCCGAGGCTGCTGCTGGTGGCATGAGAACAGCCGATAGTTCGGCAACATCAATTGGCGAGGGCATGACGACGTAATGCAGATACGGTCATTCCGGGGATCGGGAGAGCCCGCTTGGGTCAGCGCACTTTAAAGTGCGTGGTTTTGATTGGGACCCGATCCGCGCAGAGCATTAGGGCCAGCGGCACATCCGCCGCATCAATAGGCCGGACACGTGACCGCACCCGACCAATGCTGCAGCAACGTCAAAAAAGCTCTTGCCAAGGCGCCGTCCACACGTGACCCAAAGCGGACCTAATCGATTTTAATCCCCGTCGTCTTTATGACAGTCTCCCATTTTTCCGTATCGGTCTTGAGAAACTGCGCAAGCTCGTCTGGAGAGGAGCTACCGACTGTGTACGCATTACGTCCCAGCTTCTCGATGAGAGATGGTTCTGCGAGAGCTTTAGCAAGATCGCGACTTATCTTTTGCACGATTTCATTGGGAGTTTTGGCCGGCGCAAAGACGCCTTGCCACGAATCTACCACGTAATCGGGA
>DASWAK010000153.1:0-2004 GCA_036391175.1 Pseudolabrys sp. | reverse complement strand
TCCTCAGCCTCGGGGGAGGCAATGAGACGGCGCGAGTTCATTTCATTCATTGGTGGAGCGGCGGCGGTGTGGCCGCTCGCGACTCGCGCGGAGCAGTCGGTACTGCCCATCGTTGGCCTGGTCTGGGTGGCGAGCGAACGGGTGGTGAAGCCGTATGAAGAATCGATCCGTGCTGGCTTCCGCGAGCTCGGCTGGGTCGACGGCCGTAACTTCCGGCTCGAGGTGCGCTACGGCAATGGCGAGGCCGCGCGGTTGCCGGGGCTAATCGATGAGCTGATCGCGCTCAACCCGCAGGTGCTGTCCGGCATCAGCGAGGTCGTCGCGCTGATGAAGGCAAAGACCTCGACCATTCCGATCGTGCTCAGTCTCTCCTACGATCCGGTGGAGAGCGGGCTGGTGCAGAGCTTGGCGCGGCCCGGTGGCAACATCACCGGTGTTGCCGTTCATTACGACGACGTGCTCACTAAGCACGTCGAAATGGCCAGCGAGCTGGTACCCGGCTTAACGCGCGTCGGCTTCATCAACGACGCGGCTGATGGGGGCGCCGCGCGCTTCGACGCGCTGGCAGAGAAGGCGGCGCGCAGTAAGGGCGTAGCGTTCGTGCGGATGCCGGTGCGCGACCGCGCCAGCGTCGAGGCCGCCTATGCCGGGCTTGGGGCCGAGCAACCCGGCGCGCTGATCGTTATGCTCTCCGGGCGCCTGTTCAACCTGCGCGATGCAATTCTCGAAGGCGCGCTCAAGTTGCGCGCGCCCGTGATCTACCCGTTCGAGGGCTTCGTCGAGGCCGGTGGGCTGGTCAGCTACGGTCCCAACTACTACGCAGCCTTTCGCCGCTCCACCGTATTTATCGACAAGATCCTCAAGGGCGCCAAGCCTGCGGATTTGCCGGTCGAGCAGCCGACCCAGCTCGATCTGGTGATCAATATGAAGGCCGCCGAGGCGATCGGGCTCACCGTGCCGCAGCTGTTTCTGGGGCGTGCCGACAGGGTAATCGAGTAACCGTGCAACCGCGCACAGCGTTTGCTGCGCTGCATGAGTCCGCTTCTGGCACAAAGCAGACATGGCAACGTCAACATACGCCGAACTCCGTGGCGAACGCCGCAGCTACAGCCGGTTTAGCAGTACAAGCAGCGAACACCGATCATTGCAGAGTTATCGTGGCTTAGTTTTTCGGCGTAGTTTTTTGCGCTCCACTTCTTCCCCCGTTTTCAGCACACCCAACTTGCGAGCCAGTTTCTCAGGGTCGATGTCCATGTCGATCACGTTCCCGCTTAAGTCGAGAAGGTAATAGTCACCGAAATGTTGCGTCATCCTCATGTGGCGTGTGGGCATGAGAATTTGGCCCTTGGCAGCCAGTTCCTGATTGATGCGCTGAACGACAACGCGCATACGCACGGTCTTCGTCTTCGTCATTTCATGCACCGTTTGGGCCGCGCCACTTCTTCACTGTTAAAAAACGTGGCGCCACGCGTGCGGAATTTCTTCCGCTTGCTTCGACCCTAATACGGGCGAAATAGGCCACCGCATATGCGAAATAGGCCACCCGGCGGCACCACAATGTCGCGACGATGTGCGGAAAATCTCTTGGTCGACAGACTTGGCGCTCTGCCTGCCTTTGTAGCACTCATGTTTGCTCCAATTTCCAACAATGACACAAAGCGGACAATCCGACAGCACCCGCCTTTGTCCGCTATGACGCTGAAATTAGGGGCGAGAGGGCCTCACCGTCCTTGGTTTGCAGCGAGAGGGCGCGAAGCTTGCATCGGATCTTTCATGCATTACGCAAACATCCGTATTCGCGTGACCTGCGGCACTGATTATTTAATTACGAATCGCTTGGGACGATTGGCGCGCACTGCCTAAGGGTAGCGATCATCATTACTTGATGACGACAACAATAAATAAGAATCTAGAAGGATCAACGCCATGAAGAGCATCACGATAGCACCTGAACAGACCGACGAAGAGGTTCTTGCCTTTGAAGTCTCCGATGCAGCGCTGGAG
>DASWAK010000152.1:0-3708 GCA_036391175.1 Pseudolabrys sp. | reverse complement strand
CCCGGCACTGGGGCGCCATCCGGCCGTCCGAGCCATACTCCGATCGTCATCCGGCCATCGAAACCGATGGCCCAGGCATCGCGATAGCCGTACGAGGTGCCAGTCTTGAAGGCGATGCGGCCGTGCGGCGCGTTCTCCGGTGGCGGCGCGCCGATGAGAATATTGCCGACATACCAGGCTGCGACCGGATCGAGCATCCGGCGGGGGCTTTGCGCCTCGACGCCTTGGCGTTCGGTCAGTGGCAGCGCCGCGCCAAGCCGCGCGAGCCCTGTATAGAGCATGACCAGATCCGACAGCCGGACACCGACGCCGCCAAGACCCATGGCCAAGCCCGGGGCTTCACCTTTCGGCAATGTTAGTGCGGCGCCGGTTTGCGCCAGTCGTGCGCTCAGACGGTTGACGCCAACCTTGCCGAGCACTGCAATCGCGGGAACATTGAGCGACATTTGCAGCGCATGGCGCACAGTAACCGTGCCCTGGAAGGTCAGATCGAAATTTTCTGGAGTGTAGCTGCCGTAACGGGTTGGCTTGTCGTCAATTAGCGTTTCCGGATGAATGAGTCCATCTTCGAAGGCGAGGCCATAGATGAATGGCTTCAAGGTCGAGCCGGGCGAGCGCAAGGCCTGCGTCATATCCATCTGCCCGGCGCGGCGCACGTCGAAATAGTCTGCGGACGCAACGCGCCCCCTCACCTCGCCGGTCGCATTGTCGACCGCAAGAATGGCAACCGAAATGTCAGATCCGAGCGCCTGCGCGCGTTCGCGCGCAAGCTCCTGCAGGTTCTTCTGCAAGGACCGGTCGATGGTGAGCCGATGCACGCGTTGATCGCGCTCGAGCGCCACAACCTGATCGGCAGTATGCGGCGCCAGCATGGGCAGTTGCTTGCGTTCTCTTGGCATCGCTTGCGATTTGGCGCGCGCGATCTCGTCGTCCGGTACTACGCCCGCAGCCGCGACGCGATCGAGTACGCGGTCGCGCGCTGCGCGCGCAGCCATCGGAAACCGGTCGGGCCGGCGCAGTTCCGGCGACTGCGGCAAGGCCACCAGCAATGCGGCCTCAGCCAACGATAGTTTGCGCGGTTCCTTGCCGAAATACGCCAGCGCAGCCGCGCGAATACCTTCCAGATTCCCGCCGTAGGGCGCGAGCGTGAGATAAAGCGCCAGGATTTCGTTTTTGCCAAGCGCGTGTTCAAGTTCGAGTGCGCGCACGATCTGCCGCAGTTTGGCGCCCAGGCTGCGATGCTCGCGTGGTTCCAGCAGACGCGCCACCTGCATGGTGATCGTCGAACCTCCCGAGACGATATGGCCGGTGGTGGTAAATTGAATCGCGGCACGCCCCAGGGACAGAGGATCGACGCCGATGTGGCTCAAGAACCGTTTGTCTTCATAGGCGAAAAGCAACTTCAAGAAGCGCGGATCAACATCTTCCCTGGTGGCCGGTAGCCGCCACCGTCCTTCGCTCGTTGCATAGGCGCGCAGGAGTCGTCCCTCTCGGTCAAGAACCACATGCGAATATTCGAGATTCTTGCCGAGTGGCGCAGGCCCGAGCGAATAAATCCAAGCAGCGCAGGCGAGCACCATCGTCGCGGCAACAACGCCGGCACTCGCCACAAGGAGTTTCCAGCGGTTCATTTCTCCGTAATCTCGATCGCGCCCGTTGCGGTACGCCCAAAACGGTCGGGACGATACATGTCTTCGATCGTCGCCTGCGGCAACACGTAGCGTCCGGGCGATACCGCGCGCACCACATAGGCAACCGTGAACACGGGCGGCGACTCCTGATTGCGGTCGAAAGCGGCGGTAAATCGATCATCGCGGAATTCGGTGTTCACCGGCTCTTCCGCGTCGGCGATCCAGGCAAGCGTGCCCGTCTCCCCCGAGGACACCAGCCGCGGATTATCGATTTCAAAACCAGCCGGCAGATAGTCGGCGACGATGACACGACCAAACTGCGGCTGTGGCTCAGTCATCTTCAACACCACGACGAACCGCTGGTTTTGTCGGGCCTTGCTTGGATCGACCGTTTCGCCATCGAGCGTGTGATAGCTGCGCTCGATCTTGAAACCTTGCTCCGCGGCGGGCTCTGGCGTCAGGGGCGCTCCGCTCACCGACACCACCGCCTGCACATTACCCTCGCCGTGATTCGCCACAGCAAATGGGGACGTGAGATCGTCGGCGCGCAGACCCCGATAAAATGCGCCCTGGCGTGTCTCGCCATTGACATTGAGCGAAATCGCGTTGAGCTGCTTCGCGAGCGCACGGGCGGCAAGAACTAGCCAAGCGTCTTCTTGAGTCGACGTGCGCGAACTCAACGTGCGTGCGGTGTCGATGCGCAGCACTGCGTCGTCAATGGTCTTTTGCGGTCCCCGCCCTTCCGAGGCCAGTGTTACCAGCGCGGCTGCATCGCGCAGGGCAGAGCCGAAATCGGCGCGGCCGAGATCAAGTTTAGGTTGCGGCGAAATGGCGTCGAGCGCTGCAAGGTAGACGATATCGGCGCGCGCCTTGTCGCCAACCATCGCCAGCGCGGCCGCAATTTGCGCCTTCGCAATTGGTGTCGCCACCTCCGAAAGTTTGACGTCCGCGATATACCGCAGATCACCGATCGGCGCCGCGCCATTGCGCGCCAGAACGTAGAGTGCATAAGCCAACTCACGGCCACCATTTTTGTTGGGCTCGGGAGCGGTGGCGACGTAGTTGCGCAGGCGATCGACCGCCAGCGTATACGCCGTAGCAGGTACATCAAAGCCACGCTCACGTGCGCGTGTCAGAAAATCCGTGATATAGGCGTCAAGCCAGGGATCTTCCCCGCCGACTGACCAGAGGCCAAACGAACCGTTTGAATCCTGTCGTGCCAGCAGGCGTGGAATGGCGTCTTTGATCCGCTGCTCGATCTCGCCATCAGGAGCGAGCTTCGCCTGCGCCGCCAGCTCATTAACATAGAGCATGGCCATAGCCCGGCTTGCGATCTGCTCGGAGCATCCGAACGGATAGCGATCGAGCGCATTGAGCAGGGTCGCGGCATCCAGCGAGGTCGATACCGCGACCGACAAGCCCGCCCGGCCGGTCCCAGGCACGAAATCGGCGAACAAATCTTTCGAGAGCGTAAGGGTTTCGCCTTTGGCGAGCGTGCGCACGCTGCGACGCGTAAGAATTTGCGTGGCCGGCCGCACGTCAAGCGGGTAGCTGCGTTCGAGAGCGAAATTGTCTGGACCGCTCACTTTCACGGTGACCGTGCTCGGCCCAGCACCGGCAGCGGCAACGGGCAACGAAATTCGATCGCGCTGTTTCGCCGCGAGTTTGAGAGTCTGCGGTTTGTCGATGTCGAGTTTGACAGCGCCATCTGCAACGACTGCGATATTGTAATCGCCGGCTATGCCTTCGACATTGTCGAGTTCGAGCTGCACCGCGCCTTTGTCGCCAGTACGCAGGAAGCGCGGGAGCGTCGCAGTCAGCACCACCGGATCACGCACCACTACGTCGCCGGACGCTTTGCCGACCTTATCTTTGCTCCACGCTACGGCCATCACGCGGGCGGTGCCGGCGAAGGCCGGAATATCGAATTGCACCGGTGTGGTGCCGTCGCGGCCGACGGTGACAATGCCGGAGTAGAGCGCGAGCGGTGCTTGTGTTGGAGGGGAGCCCGACAATTCAGCACCCGCAGCGTCGCCGCCCGAACGGATTTGTCCGCGCGTGCCCTGCATTCCGTCGA
>DASWAK010000151.1:0-2199 GCA_036391175.1 Pseudolabrys sp. | reverse complement strand
GTTTGGCCTCAACCGGTTCGCGACTGAAAAACGTGTGGCTTAATGGTCTTGTCTAAGCCAGTAGCGAATCTGTATCGGCCACTACAGTTTCTAGACTGGAAACGTTCCGGCATTCTCCTGCAAATCCGGATCAGGCGCGGGCAACTAATCCCGCCAGATAAGCACAGGAGAAGACAATGGCCGTTTACATGATCGCCGACATTAAGATCACGGACAACAAGTGGGTACCAGCGTATGCCGCGTCGGTGCACGAGCTTGTGCACAAACACGGTGGTAAATATTTGTCACGCAGCGGAAACGTAAAAACGCTGGAAGGCAATCCTCTAGACACCAATCTCATCGCATTGATTCAGTTTCCGTCGACGCAGGCCGTCAAAAGCTTCCTCGCCGATCCTAAGTACGCACCGTTTGCCGCGGCCCGTAAGGACGGCAGTGAAAGCCGCTTTCAGCTGATTGACGACACCGATTTGGCAGGAACCATTCCCTATTTATCAAAGGTTAAATAGCCGGTCTGTATCGCCGCGATGTCCGCTTTTACTTGAAAGCGGACATTCGCTGGCACCACCCGAATGTCTGCTAAGGGCCATAAGCGGACGTCAACCGACGCCAACTAGCACGTGCCGATGTACAACCTTAGCTGTTGGTCCCGATCGGATCGCCGGATTTCTTGATCTGTGCGGTGCGCGCCATACTACAATGCACGCACATGCGCATAGGCTCGATCGGGCTTTCGTACGCGACCCATATACGCGCGCCGCATTGAACGCATTGAACAATGAAAGAGCGCGCGGTCGGTACCGGCATATCGTCGACGCGCGCGCATGGGAGCACGTCGGTCAGTTTGAGCTTGGGCATGTAATAAGTATAGCCGAGCTGCAACCTCCCGACCATCGTTACTGTAGGCGCCGGACGAAATTGTAGCGCAAGAATACCTTGCCACCTGATCCGTGTGAGGGTGCACTTCAATACCAGTATACCAGCGCATGTTTAGTGCCGCGCTTGCACGCTCACCTCAGTCGGGCGTGCGCAACGATACGCCGAGGCGTGCGCGCCGACGCAGCCAAGTGGTCGCCCGGTATTTTGGATCGAGTGTGACGGCATGCATACCGTCAAGTACCGCAAGCACGCGCGCCACACCCAATGCATCTCCGAGCGCGAGCGGCCCTTTCGGATAGTTCAAACCAAGCTCAACCGCAGTATCGATGTCGGCAGGCGCAGCAATACGCAGCTCGGCGATGCGGGTGCCGATATTAACGATCATTGCAAGCAGCCGCTGCACCACAAAACCGGGACTGTCATTGATGACGGTCACTGGGACATTGCCGGCTGACAACGCGGCAACTGCAGCGCCAAGAATTTCGGGCTTGGTGAGCGGGGTCTTCATCAGCGTGCGGCGACCCTCGAAGCACCCGAGCATATCAACTGCAACCGTGCGTGCCGGATCGAGCCCCAGGCGGACAGCGGCGTTCGAAGCGTCCTCGCCTAAAGGCGTCACGAAACAGGGCGCGCCCGCGGCCGCCTTGCCGCCGCGTTGAGCTTTAATTCCAGCCGTCTCCAGCCATTCGGCAAGCTCCCTGCCGCCATCCTCGTCCGCAATCCAGGCAGACGCTGGCAGTGGCTCCACTACAACCGCAACCGTTGGCGGGCTCGCATCCGGCGGACCATCATAGTTGTAGAAACCCTGCTTGGTCTTGCGGCCGAGCAGGCCACCAGCGACGCGTACCGCCATTTGCGCCGAAGGTTGGTACATAGGCTCGCCAAAATATTGCTCAAAGATACTCACCATCACGGCGTGGGTGACGTCACCGCCGACAAGATCGAGCAATTCGAACGGGCCCATCCGGAATCCGGCGGCCTCTTTCATCAACAGGTCGACTTCGCGTGGGCTCGCGATACCTTGCGACACGATGCGCAATGCCTCCGGCCCATACGCGCGGCCCGCGTGGTTGACGACAAAGCCGGGCGTGTCAGCTGCAACTATCGGATGTTTGCCGATCCGTTTCACAAAACCGACAAGCACCTCGACCAACGTCGGATCACTCCGCAGGCCGCCGATCACCTCCACCAGCCGCATCAGCGGCGGCGGGTTGAAAAAATGCAGGCCGGCGACGCGCCCCGGCCTTTCGCAGCCGGCGGCGATTTTCGTCACGGACAGCGAGGACGTATTGGTGGCGAGCACCGTATCCGGCGCCAGACGTT
>DASWAK010000150.1:0-10882 GCA_036391175.1 Pseudolabrys sp. | reverse complement strand
GTTACCGGCTCCTGCGAAACTTAACAGCGCGCGGCGAAGCATGGATTCACCGCCGACGCGCCGGAACTGCTTCGGCAAATCGCCGCCTGCGCGCACGCCCTGACCAGCGGCCACCACGATGGCTGCGACCCGCTCCATTTTTGTTGCTCCTCTAAGGCCGGTTGCCTTTAGCGCGTTCCTGGCGCCGCGGAAACGCGGTCGCTTCGGGTGCAATTCATCGCGATGAATAGTTTTTTGCACTGCAGCACTTGCGCTGCGCGGCAAAATGGCTAAACTATGAGCATCAAAAAGAGGCAGCCTAAATGGTAGGCACGGCGTCTGCAGTGAGCAAAATCAGCGGTTTTTCGACTGCCTCAATTGCCATTGGCTCAGTTGTCGTCCCGAACCGGGTTGTTTTGGCCCCAATGTCTGGCGTTACCGATGCGCCATTCCGGCGATTAGCTGAACGGCTTGGTGCCGGTTTGGTTGTTTCGGAAATGACCGCATGCGCGGGTCTGGTGCGGGGGGAACGCGAGGCCAGTGTTCGCAGCGAGGGCTATGGCGTGGGGATACACGTGGTGCAACTAGCCGGCTGCGAGGCTCAGTGGATGGCGGAAGGCGCCCGCATCGCCGAGGCGCAGGGTGCCGACATCATCGACATCAACATGGGGTGTCCCTCCAAGCAGGTCACCAACGGAGCCTCCGGCTCGGCACTTATGCGCGACCTCGATCACGCACTGACCTTGATCGAGGCAACAGTGTCCGCTGTGAAGGTCCCGGTCACGCTCAAGATGCGGCTGGGCTGGGATGTTTGCACGATCAATGCTCCGGAGCTCGCGCAACGCGCCGAAGCTGCAGGCATCAAACTCATCACCGTCCACGGTCGTACCCGTTGTCAATTTTATGATGGGAAAGCCGATTGGCTCGCCGTACGCAGCGTCAAACAAGCCGTCTCGATTCCAGTCGTTGTCAACGGCGATATCCGATCTTGCGAGGACGCCATACAAGCATTGGTCGCCTCGGGCGCCGACGCAATCATGATTGGCCGGGCCGTGCAAGGGCGCCCCTGGTTGCCAGGCCATGTCGCGAGGTATCTCGCAACGGGAACACGCGATCGGCCGCCGCCGCTTAGCGAGCAATTCGAGCTGATCGATGCGCTCTACAACGAAATACTAAATCATCACGGGTCCGCGATTGGTCGCCGCCATGCCCGTAAGCATCTCGGCTGGGCGCTTGACTCCGCGGCGGCTACCGTTGGAGCGCCGATCGAGCTGCTGAAATGCCATCGCGGCCGCGTGCTGACCGCTGATGAACCAGCACGCGCACGTCGTCTGCTTGCTGAAGCCTATGATGAATTCGCTTGGAGGGCTGCCGCATGACGCGCGCCCAGGCCATTTCCGCGATCGTCAGTACGCCGGCCGACGCGATGTTGCATGCGCTACCGCATCCCGTGATCATGGTGTCACCCGACGGCAAAGTCGTGGACGCCAATGTTGCTGCCGAGCAATTCTTCGAAGCGTCAACAGCAATGCTGCGTCGACACATGTTGCGTGAGCTGGTGCCGTTCGGCTCTCCCTTGCTTACGCTGATCGAACAAGTGCGGCATCAGGGTGCGGCGGTTAATGAGTACAAGGTCGACCTTGCAACTCCCCGCAATCCGGGCGAACGGCTGGTCGACCTCTATGTGGCGCCGTTGCCAGAATATCCAGAGCATGTCGTGGTGATGCTGCAGGAGCGCACGATTGCCGACAAAATGGATCGTCAACTCACCCATCGCGGGGCGGCACGTTCGGTCATCGCGTTAGCTGCCATGCTCGCTCACGAAATTAAAAATCCGCTGTCCGGTATTCGCGGTGCTGCGCAGCTACTCGAGCAATCGGCGGGTGACGACGATCGCCCACTCACCAAACTGATCTGTGACGAGACGGATCGGATTGTGAAGCTGGTTGATCGTATGGAGGTATTCGCGGACGAACGACCGATCGATCGCGAACCGGTGAATATTCATGTGATATTAGACCACGTAAAGCGACTGGCGCAGTCAGGTTTTGGACGACATATCAAAGTTGTGGAAGACTACGATCCATCGCTTCCGCCGGTTCTCGCCAATCGCGATCAGCTTATTCAGGTATTTCTTAATTTGCTGAAAAATGCCGCGGAAGCGATCGGCGAAACTGCGACTGATGGCGAAATACAGCTCACCACCGCTTTCCGCCCTGGTGTGCGATTATCTGTGCCCGGCAGCAAAACGCGTGTGTCGTTACCGCTTGAATTTTGCGTCAAGGATAATGGGCCGGGTGTACCCGAAGACCTAATGCCGCATTTGTTCGATCCCTTTGTCACAACAAAGCAAAGCGGTAGCGGACTTGGCCTCGCGCTTGTGGCGAAGATCGTTGGAGACCATGGCGGCATCATTGAATGTGAATCGCAGCCGCGGAGGACCATCTTCCGCGTGCTCATGCCCATATACAGCGGCGACGAAGAAGTCACTGACGATGCACCGCTGATTAAGAATCCGTGAGATAAGCCATGCCGACGGGAAGCATTCTAGTTGCCGACGACGATGCAGCGATACGCACCGTCCTTAATCAGGCCCTCTCGCGTGCCGGCTACGAAGTGCGCTCCACCGGTAACGCCGCAACCCTATGGCGCTGGATTACTCAAGGTGACGGCGATCTGGTGATTACCGACGTCGTAATGCCTGACGAGAATGCCTTCGATCTGATTCCGCGTATCCGCAAGGCTCGTCCCGATCTGCCTATCGTCGTCATGAGCGCGCAAAATACTTTCATGACAGCGATACGCGCCTCAGAACGCGGTGCTTACGAGTACCTGCCGAAGCCTTTCGATCTCAAGGAGCTCATCGCCATTGTTGGCCGCGCGCTATCAGAACCGAAAGCGCCGCGAGCGGCAGCCGCCAAAAACGAAGAATTTGAAGGGATCCCGCTGGTTGGTCGGTCACCAGCAATGCAGGAAATCTATCGGGTGTTGGCCCGACTGATGCAGACGGACCTGACCGTGATGATTTCGGGCGAATCTGGCACTGGCAAGGAGCTGGTGGCGCGCGCTCTGCACGACTACGGCAAACGGCGCGCGGGCACCTTCGTAGCCATTAACATGGCAGCGATTCCACGCGACCTCATTGAATCCGAACTATTTGGACACGAGAAAGGTGCCTTCACCGGCGCCAGTACCCGGAGTGCCGGCCGCTTCGAGCAGGCCGAGGGTGGCACGCTTTTCCTCGATGAGATCGGCGACATGCCGATGGAGGCTCAAACGCGATTGCTCCGTGTGCTGCAGCAGGGCGAATACACCACCGTTGGCGGGCGCACGCCAATCAAGAGCGATGTGCGCATCATTGCGGCAACGAACAAGGATCTTCGACTATTGATCCAGCAAGGCCTGTTTCGGGAAGATTTGTTCTTCAGGCTCAATGTCGTGCCGCTGCGCTTGCCGCCGCTGCGCGAGCGCACCGAGGATATTCCGGATCTCATCCGGCATTTCTTCGCGCAAGCCCAGCGCGAGGGTTTACCGCCGAAGCAGATCGACCAGGCCGCGCTCGATCGGCTCAAGCGCCATCGCTGGCCTGGCAATGTGCGCGAGCTTGAGAATTTGGCGCGTCGGCTGGCGGCGCTATACCCTCAGGAGACTATCACCGCCGCTGTGATTGATGCGGAGTTGGCACAACCGGCGCTTCCTGTTGGCACCGAGGAGGCGCACGAGAATGATAACCTCAGTGGTGCTGTTGAACGACATCTCGCCGCTTACTTTGCAGGATTCGAGGAGGGTTTGCCGCCGGCTGGGCTGTATCATCGCATTTTGCGCGAGGTTGAATATCCCTTACTGACAGCGACTTTGGCCGCTACACGCGGCAATCAAATCCGCGCTGCGGATCTGCTGGGACTCAACCGCAATACGCTGCGCAAAAAAATACGCGATCTCGATATCCAGGTATTCCGCGGCGGCAACTGACCCATCCGGCAAGCCTTTTTGGCCGCGGATTTGTCGCAATTCGGCAACATTGTTGTATAAAAGCATCAGTCAGTCTCCACGCTATCTTTTTAACGCCTGGGGTCTGAGTTCATCTTTTTAACGCCTGGGGTCTATGAGCGTCGAACAGGTCGCCACCGCCGAGACCGCGCTTGCCGGCGCAACCTCGAAACGGGGAGAAACGCGTATTCTTGGCCCGATCGCGGTCGGGCTTGCCCTGCTGTCGGCTTTCGTCACGTTCATCGTTCTCGCTGACCTCACTCCAATCTCACCCACGCACTATGTCGTCGTGACGCTGCTGCTCACGAATGCAGCGACCGTATTGCTGTTGCTCGGCATGATCGTGCGCGAGGTCTGGCAAATAGTGCAGGCCCGCCGCACCGGGCGCGCTGCGGCCCGGCTGCATGTGCGCATTGTCGGGCTCTTCTCCATCATCGCAGCAGCTCCAGCGATCATGGTCGCAATCGTTGCGAGCGTTACTCTCGACCGCGGGCTTGACCGGATGTTTTCTACGCGTACGCGAGCGGCGATCGAGAACTCGCTTATCGTGGCGGAGGCCTACCTGCGCGACCACGCCCAGATCGTGCGATCAGACATCATGGTTATGGCCTTCGATATCACGCGCAGCAAAACGGTTTTCGATCAGGATTCCGATAAGCTCCGTCAGTTTCTTACCTTCCAGGCTTCGGTCCGCGGCTTGGCCGCCGCGATCGTGATCGACAAAGATCTCAAAATTGCTGCGCGCGCCGAAGTAAATGTGAATCAAACGTTCGCATTGCCGCCTCGCGATGCATTATCGCATATCACCGACAAAGAGCCGCAAATTGTTTTGTTGCCGGATGCGAATTATGTCGCGGCAATTATCAAACTTGCGCAATACGACGATTATTACCTCTATGTAACGCGACTGCTCGATCCGCGCGTCGTACCGCAATTGCAGGCGACGCGGGTGAGCGTTAGCGAATATGCCGCGCTGGAATCCAGGCGCGTCGGTGTGCAGGTCGCGTTTGCGTTGATGTATACCGTGATCGCGTTGATCGTTCTGCTTTCGGCGGTCTGGATCGGGTTTAATTTCGCTAACCGCCTTGTCGCGCCGATCCGTCGGCTGATAAGTGCCGCCAATGCCGTCTCCACAGGAAATCTCTACGTACGCGTCCCGGTGCGTCAGGCTGAAGGCGATCTCGCGCATCTCGGTGAGACTTTTAATCGGATGACTCAGGAATTGCGTACGCAACGTGACGACATCATGCGTGCGCGCGATCTAATCGACAGCCGTCGGCGTTTTACCGAGGCCGTGCTCGCCGGCGCCAGCGCTGGCGTCATCGGCGTGGATGGCGCCGGGCATGTTAATATTCTAAATCGATCAGCAGAAAAGCTGATCGGGCATGCCGAAAGCGAAACGCTCGGCCGGCCATTGACGGAAGTGCTGCCTGAACTTGCAGTTACTATGGCTGCGGCGCAATCAGGTGTTCCCACGCAAGATCAGATCACGATCAGCCGCAACGGTCGCGAACGCAATTTGTCTGTGCGTGTCACGAGTGAACAGTCAGGGGACGCAGATCGTGGTTACGTCATAACGCTCGATGACATTACTGAATTGGTGGCAGCCCAGCGCACGTCGGCATGGGCGGATGTAGCCCGGCGGATTGCGCACGAGATCAAGAATCCGCTTACGCCCATCCAACTTTCGGCCGAGCGGCTGCGCCGCAAATACGGAAAAATGATCGGCGAAGACCACGCCGTCTTCGAGCAATGCACCGATACCATCGTCCGGCAGGTCGAAGACATAAGACGGATGGTCGACGAATTCTCTCATTTTGCGCGTATGCCGAAACCCGTGCTCGCCAATGAAGATGTGGCCGACGCGGTTCGGCAGACGGTATTCTTGTTGCGGGTCGGCAATTCGGAAATCGACATCCTCGTTGACATTGCAGAAGATCCCATGCCGGCTCGATTTGACCGACGTTTGATCTCACAGGCGCTTACGAACATTATCAAAAATGCCACTGAGGCAATTGCGGCAGTGCCTACAACTGAGCTCGGTAAGGGCGTGATCCACGTCTATGCGGCACGCGATGGTGGTGACATTGTGATTGATGTTGTCGATAACGGCATTGGCTTGCCGGCGACAAATCGAAGTCGGCTGCTCGAGCCCTATGTCACAACGCGGGAAAAGGGGACGGGGCTGGGTCTTGCCATTGTTGGGCGCATCGTTGAAGAACACGGGGGCAGCATTGAGTTGCGCGACGCCGCGGATAAAATTTCCGGCCAGCGCGGCGCCTGGGTACGTGTCCGGTTTGCTGCCGCGGGCAAAGTCGAGCCTTCTGAGCCCGAAAAAAACCAAGAACGCACGCGGGTGACATGATGGCCGCTGAGATCTTAATAGTTGATGATGAAGCCGATATCCGCGATCTTGTGGCGGGTATTTTGCAGGACGAGGGCTACAGCGCGCGGTCCGCGCGCAATAGCGATGATGCGTTGGCGGCGATTGCGACGCGCCGGCCTAACCTTGTCTTTCTTGATATCTGGCTGCAGGGCAGCAAGCTTGATGGCCTGCAACTACTCGACGCCGTCAAGCAGGAGCACCCCGAACTTCCGGTCGTGATGATTTCCGGCCATGGCAACATCGAGACCGCCGTGGCCGCCATCAAGCATGGCGCGTACGATTTCATTGAGAAGCCTTTTAAGGCCGACCGGCTTGTTCTGGTCGCCGACCGCGCATTGGAGAACTCACGGCTCAAACGTGAGGTCAAGCAGCTTAAGCAACTGGCGCCGACGCATTCTACGCTGGTTGGCCGGTCCGCTGTGATCGCACAATTGCGGCAAGCAATCGAACGCGTAGCACCGACGAATAGCCGCGTGCTTGTCGTCGGCCCCTCCGGAGCTGGCAAGGAACTCGCCGCGCGAACTCTTCACCAGATGTCGAGTCGTGCCAACGGCCCATTTATCGTTATTAATGCGGCTGCCATTACGCCGGAGCGTATGGAAATCGAACTATTCGGCGTCGATCAATCGAACGGCTCGGAAGGGCGCAAGCCAGGGGCTCTCGAAGAGGCACATGGCGGCACGTTATTTATCGACGATATTGCTGATCTGCCGCGCGAGACGCAAAACAAGATCTTGCGCGTGCTGGTCGATCAGACGTTCCAACGGGTCGGGGGCATTGCCAAGATCGCCGTCGATGTGCGCATCGTGTCGTCAACCGCACGAAATCTCGAAACGCTGATTGCCGAGGGTAAATTCCGGGAGGACCTCTATCATCGTCTTGCGGTCGTGCCGATCCGAGTGCCGCCGTTGGCAGAGCGGCGCGAAGATATTCCCGAGCTTGTCGATTTTTTCATGGATCAGATTTCGCTGGCGACGGGGCTGCCGAAACGGCGTATTGGCGAAGACGCCATGGCAGTCCTGCAATCGCACAATTGGCCCGGCAATGTGCGACAGCTGCGAAATAACGTCGAGAGGCTCATGATACTCGCTGGAGGCGATCCGGACGCGGTGATGAACGCCAGCATGCTGCCGCCGGACGTTGGCTCAATGGTACCGAGTATGCCGACTAACAATGGCGGCGAACATCTGATGGGTCTGCCGCTGCGCGATGCCCGCGAGGTATTCGAACGTGAATATCTGGTGGCGCAGATTAGCCGCTTCGGCGGTAATATCTCGCGCACCGCTGAATTCGTCGGCATGGAGCGTTCCGCTTTGCACCGCAAGCTCAAAGCGCTCGGAATTGATTAGAATTCAATGTCGCGTATTGCGTATGTCAATGGCCGTTATTTGCCGCGGAGCGCCGCTAAGGTGGCCGTTGAAGACCGCGGCTATCAATTTGCTGATGGCGTCTATGAAGTTTGCGAGGTGCGGGGAGGGCGCCTCGTAGATGAGCGCCGGCATATGGCGCGCCTCGATCGTTCGCTTGGCGAACTACACATAATGCGTCCGATGTCACCTGCCGCACTCGGAGTTGTCGTGCGCGAAACGATCCGCCGCAACCGGGTGCGCGATGGTATTGTCTACGTTCAGGTAACTCGCGGCGTGGCGCGCCGGGATTTTCCATTTCCAGCAGCCGGTACCAAACCGTCTCTAGTCGTGACTGCGCGCAACCATGACCTGGAACGCCTCGAGCAGGTTGCGACGGACGGAATTGCCGTTGTCACTGTGCCTGACATCCGCTGGCGTCGCGTCGATATCAAGTCGGTAGCATTACTGCCGAACGTATTAGCCAAGCAGGCTGCGCGCGAGCAGGGCGCACGCGAAGCATGGCTTGTCGATGCGGAAGGGCGAGTCACCGAGGGTGCATCCTCGAACGCCTGGATCGTGAGTCGCGACGGCAAACTGATTACCCACCCACTTGGGCATGAAGTCCTGTCCGGGATCACGCGTTCGGTTGTAATCGACATGATCAAGGCCCAGGGGCTCGTCTTTGAAGAGCGGCGTTTCACGGTCGAGGAGGCCTATGCCGCGCGTGAAGCCTTCGTGACGTCCGCAAGCCAGATTGTCCTGCCGGTTGTGAGCATAGACGGCCGCTTCGTTGGAAATGGTGCGCCAGGATTGATTGCCGCGGCGCTACGCCGTGACTATCACCGCCACGCCGAGATCAGCGAATAGAGATTGCGCTTCCGGTGCGCGGGCGCCTTCAAGGCAGTCAGGCTTGGCGAGAGTCCCGGAAAACGCTGTGATTTCAGTATATTGATGGAGCTTCCATGAACTTGTGCTTGCGCCGGAGGAGCACCTGCAATCTAATAGTGGTCCCGGGCCTCGCACCGCTACTGCGAGGGGCAAAGCGGCGCATGCGAAACGTGCATGTGGAAGGACTTGGGCAAAGAACGTCTCGCGCGCTAGACGCGGGCAAAAAATGGAAAAACGGCCATGGCAGCCGATCGTGCGCAAAACCTGCAAGACACTTTTCTCAATCATGTTCGAAAAAGCAAAATTCCGCTCACCATCTTTCTGGTGAACGGCGTTAAGCTGCAGGGGGTGGTAACCTGGTTTGATAATTTCTGCGTGTTGTTGCGGCGAGATGGACATTCTCAGCTTGTCTACAAGCATGCGATTTCGACTATCATGCCGGGTCACCCCATCCAGCTCTTTGAAGGCGCCGACGAGCCGCCGGCGGGAGATAAGGTCTAATTGGAAGTACGCCGACGCGACCAGCGCACCGATCTCTTGAGCCCAACAACATCGGGCGGTGAGACCGGCCGTGCGATTGTCATTGAGCCGTGGCTAAAAAATTCACTCGGCAAACGTGGTGCGCGCACGTCGGCAGATGTGCGCACGCCCGAAGCGCGCCTTGAAGAGGCCGTTGGTCTTGCTCGTGCTATCGACCTGACCGTGGTTGAGGCCGGACTCGTGACGCTCAACGACATTCGGCCCGCGACCTATATCGGCAAGGGCAAAGTAGACGAGATCGCGGGCCTAGTGAAAAGCCTGTCGGCATCTGTTGTGGTTATGGACTGCCCGGTATCGCCGGTCCAGCAGCGTAACCTGGAGAAGGCATGGAGCGCGAAAGTCATCGATCGAACAGGCCTAATTCTCGAAATTTTCGGGCGGCGTGCGCGTACGCGCGAAGGCGCGTTGCAGGTTGAGCTCGCGCATCTCTCTTATCAGAAGAGCCGCTTGGTTCGCTCATGGACGCACCTCGAACGCCAACGCGGCGGATTTGGATTTCTTGGCGGACCAGGCGAGACCCAGATCGAAGCTGACCGGCGGGTTATCGAAGAGCGTATTGCGCGCATCGAAGGGGAACTCGACAGGGTCAAGCGCACACGCAAGCTGCACCGTGATAGCCGCAAACGTGTTCCATATCCGATTGTGGCCTTGGTCGGTTACACCAATGCGGGGAAATCGACGCTGTTTAATCGGATGACTGCTGCAAGCGTGCTGTCGGCGGACATGCTGTTTGCCACACTCGATCCAACGCTACGCGGGGTCGAGCTGCCGCGGGGTGCCCGAATCATTCTGTCGGATACGGTGGGGTTTATCTCGGATCTCCCCACGATGCTGGTGGCAGCCTTTCGTGCAACTTTGGAAGAAGTCATCGAAGCAGATGTGATCTTGCACGTGCGCGACATGTCGCACGAAGATTCCGAGGCACAATCTCATGACGTGGGAAGAGTGCTTGCCGAACTTGGTGTCCAAGCGGGTGATCCGCGAGTTGTTGAAGTCTGGAACAAGATCGACCTGTTGGGTGCGGATGAGCGCGTACGCATTTTCAACTTGGCCGAGCGCCAACAACATCGACGCCAGCCAATTCCTGTGTCAGCATTGAGTGGGGAAGGAATCGAGCGTCTGCTCGCCGCAATCGAAACTCGTCTTGGTGAAAAGCGACAGACTCTTCAATTGTCGATCGATCCTTCCGACGGAGCGGGTCTGAGCTGGCTCTATCGCCATTCGGAAGTCTTGTCGCGAGAGATGCGAGGGGATGGACGTCTGGCGCTTAGCGTGCGTGCCGACCCGAAAAACGCGGAGATGGTGAAACACAAATATCCGGGAACGACGGAGGTCAGACTACCGATTTGAATTCCGGACAAAAAGGGGCAGGGACACAATGGCTAATGCGGTAATCTCGGATCGTGATCTCAGGCGCGTCGTCATCGCCAGTCTAATCGGCGCTACCATCGAGTGGTATGACTTTTTCCTATACGGGACAGTCGCCGGCATCGTTTTCAACAAGCTGTTCTTCCCAGTACAGGATCCGCTGATCTCAATCCTGCTGGCCTACACAACATTTGCGGTTGGTTTCGTCGCGCGCCCGCTTGGCGGTGTGATATTCGGCCATTTCGGTGATCGTATTGGCCGCAAGAGTATGCTCATTCTCACATTGATGATTATGGGCGTCGCGACCGTATTGATTGGATTGCTACCGAGCTACCAGCAGATCGGCATCGCTGCACCGATCATCCTCCTCGTGCTGCGCGTG
>DASWAK010000149.1:0-1705 GCA_036391175.1 Pseudolabrys sp. | reverse complement strand
AACCAAGGCACAATCCGCGACTAATAACTATTCAATCTTGAACATTGAACCTGGAACCTGCGGTTACGTCGACTGGACGGCAAACATGTCCGTGAACTGATCCACCGGAGTGGCCTGCAGCTTTTCAAGATTCAAACAAAGATCGACAATTTTGTTGCACCACTGGGGTGCCAGGCGCGACGCGAGATTTGCCTTGCATTTTTCCACCAGCAAAGGAATGCCTTCCGCGCGGCGACGCCGATGGCCGATGGGGTATTCCACCGCCACTTTGTCGGTGCAGCCGCCGTCCTTGAAGAAAACCTGCACGGAGTTGGCAATGGACCGCTTGTCGGGATCGAGGTAGTCCTGCGAATAGCGCGCATCCTCCACGACGACCGTTTTATCGCGCAGTCGATCGATGCGCGGGTCGCGCGCGATCTTGTCCTGGTAATGGTCTGCGGTCAGTTCGCCGAAGATCAACCCGACCGCTGTCATGTACTGAATGCAGTGATCGCGATCGGCGGGATTGTGCAGCGGCCCGGTCTTATCGATGATGCGCACGGCCGATTCCTGCGTGATGATGATGATTTCTTTAATTTCGTCAACCCGGTCTTTCACCTCGGGGTGTAGCGCAATCGCGCACTCCACCGCGGTCTGGGCATGAAACTCTGCCGGAAACGAGATCTTAAACAACACGTTCTCCATGACGTAAGAGCCCAAGGGCCGTCCGAGCTTGAACGGTTTGCCGCGGAACATCACGTCATAAAAGCCCCAGATCTGGGCGCTGAGCGCCGACGGATAGCCAATCTCGCCTTGCAGCGCCATGAGCGCGAGCCGGACGCCGCGGCTGGTGGCATCTCCGGCGGCCCAGGATTTCCGCGGTCCCGTGTTTGGCGCGTGCCGATATTCCCGTAGCGTCCCGCCATCGGTCCAGGCATTCGACAGCGCGCTGATGATTTGTTCGCGAGTGCCACCGAGCATCGCGGTAGCGATGGCGGTCGTTGCCACTTTGACCAGGATGACGTGGTCGATGCCGACGCGATTAAAACTATTCTCCAGCGCCAGTATGCCTTGAATCTCGTGCGCTTTGATCATGGCCTGCAACACATCGCGCATTGTAAGCGATTTCTGTTTTGTCCGGCAGAGATAATCGGCGAGAGCGAGAATGCCCCCGAGATTATCGGACGGATGGCCCCATTCGGCGGCGAGCCAGGTGTCATTGAAATCGAGCCAGCGGATCATCGCGCCGATATTAAACGCCGCATGCACCGGATCGAGCTGCCACTCGGTGCCGGGCACCCGCGCGCCGTTCACGAGCGTGGCGCCGGGAACGACGGGGCCGAGATGTCGAGCGCACTCCGGATAGCGAAGCGCCAGCAAACTGCAGCCAAGCGTGTCCATCAAGTTATAGCGGGCTGTGTCGATTGCTTCTTGGCTATCGGCCACGTAGTGGGCCGCGTAATCGGCAAGGTCGGCCAAAATCTTGTCTGGTTCCGGCCGAATGTTTGAAATCGTTCCGCTCATAAGATTTCTCGAGAAATATGGTTCAAAGTTCTGTAGGGGCCGACCTCTGTGTCGGCCCTACGAGTATGGCCGTTCGTACTCGGCCACGGCGAAGCATGCGGTGAGTTTTTCCACAGCCTGTTGAACATTGAACGTCGAACCCTGAACTCTATCGTTTCTCCATTGGCACGAAAGGCCGCGGGTCAGGACCGATATAATCCGC
>DASWAK010000148.1:0-12681 GCA_036391175.1 Pseudolabrys sp. | reverse complement strand
GATGGAGGACATCCATTTCGACGGCGCCGGACAGCTCGTCACCGCTTCGTTCATGGACTACGCAATGCCGCGCGCGCACGACTTCTGCGACATGGAGGTCGAGAGCAATCCGGTGCCGACCAAGACCAATCCGCTCGGCGTAAAGGGCGCGGGCGAGGCCGGATGCGTCGGCGCCTTGCCGGCGGTAACCAATGCCTTGGTCGATGCCCTCTCGGAATTTGGCGTCAAACATATCGAAATGCCGGCGACGCCCGAGCGCATCTGGCGGGCTATCCGCGGTTAGCACAATCAAGCTTGACATCGAAGGAACGGAATTAGAGGCGCGCGGCAGACGACCGAGCGCACCCGTCCATCGTCTTGGTTTGATCTATCAAGGCCGGACGCGCGAGCGGCTGCGCGCCTTCCTCACGAGCGCGGCTAAAAGGTCGTCGAAGCCGGCATCAATCTTCTGGCGATCCACAAGACTCCGGTCACCAAGTGCAATGCCTGAACTCTTCCAGCGTAGTTTTCAGCCGCCTGAGCGGCTACCCATCGCCGCACCCGGATCGATCCGCACCGGCAAGTAGCCGTCGGCGGTGAATGCCACCATGATCTCCTCGGCGTGAGCCGCGTCGCGCGTTTCAACAGTCACGTCAAGTTTGGCGCCTTTCGCAGGCACATCGAGGAAGAGCCGGCGATGGTCGACTTCAAGAATGTTGGCGCCAAGCGCGCCAATGCGTGTCGCAATAGTCCCGAGCACGCCTGGGCGATCCGGAATAGTAAGGCGGAACGAAACGATCCTATTCTCGCGTTCAAGCTCACGCACCATGATCGAGGCAAGAACGCGTGGGTCGATATTGCCTCCAGTGAGGACAAGCGCGACCTTCTTGCCCTTGAACCGTTCTGCTTTCGCCAGCATGGCGGCAAGGCCGGCGGCACCAGCACCTTCCGCCATCGTTTTTTGAAGCGTCAGGTAGGCGTTCACGGCGCGCTCGAGGTGTGCTTCGTCGACCAGGATAATCTCTGCGACCAATTCGCGGATAATCGGCAGAGCTAGCTTGCCGACATTCTTAACCGCAATGCCCTCGGCGAGTGTCGGCCCGCCGAGCGGCCGATTTTCTCCGCGCAGCGCATTCCAGACCGAGGGATAGAGCGCAGCCTCGGCACCAATAAGTTCGATCACCGAACTTCTCGCGCGAGCGGCAATGGCATTGCCGGCTATGAGGCCGCCACCTCCGATCGGGACCACAATCATGTCGAGGCCGGGCACGTCCTCCAGCATTTCGAGTGCGATTGTGCCTTGTCCGGCGATGATGCGAGGATCGTCGTAGGGGTGAATCAATACGAGGCCACGCTGTACCTGAAGTTGTTCGCAGCGCGCCTGCGCTTCCGCCACCGACTCCCCGTGCAGCACTACTTCCGCGCCATGCGAGCGCGTGGATGTCACCTTCACAAAGGGGGTCGTCACCGGCATCACGATCGTCGCCGGAATACCAAGTCGCGCAGCATGATATGCCACCGCCTGTGCGTGATTGCCGGCCGACATGGCTATCACGCCGCGCTTGCGTTCGGTTTCACTTAGCGACGCAAGCTTCACCAGCGCGCCGCGATCCTTGAATGAATTGGTGACCTGCAGATTTTCGTATTTCACATAAACTTCAGCTCCGGTAAGCGCGGATAGCTTCGGCGCCGGTAGCATAGGGGTACGCAGGACCATGCCCTCAATCACGCGGCGAGCGGCCTCGATATCGGCGACAGTAACGCTCAAAGCTTTGGCTCCAGGCCCTGCCGCCACACCATGCCGCAACGACTGCAAAGGTTCCAGCCGGGATCGGCGGGTGGCCAGCAAGCCTCTTGCGCGCGACCGATTCTTTCTCCATTTCGATAACGAAGGAACGCGCCCAAATATGTAAAGGCACGGCGGCATGTCCATCGACATTAAACCCCACGCTTATGATCCGGCGACCCAGCCGGAACTGTTCGATGGCGTGCTGGCGCGCCGCGTCGTCGCCTTCGTCATCGATTTCCTTGTTATTGCCATACCGGTGGTACTGGCAGCCATGTTCATTTTCGCATTCGGAATCGTCACCCTGGGGCTCGGCTTTGCGCTCTATTGGCTGCTGCCGTCAGCGACCGTGGTCTGGGCGATTGTGTATTTCGGCGCCACCCTTGGCGGCCCAACATCGGCCACCGTTGGGATGCGGGTGATGGACCTAGAAATGCGCACCTGGTACGGCGCGCCCGCCTACTTTGTGCTCGGCGCCGTGCACGCTATCGCTTTCTGGTTCACGGTCACGTTCTTCACGCCCTTTGTGCTGCTAGTCGCCTTCTTCAACGAGCGCTGCCGGCTATTGCACGACATCCTTCTCGGGACTGTGATTATCAATAATCCCGCCCGCGCCTCGACGCTGCGAGCATCCATGCAGGGCGCTCGGCCTAGATAAATGGCTTTGACGGGGAGCATTCGGCGCGCAATGCTAGCGCACAGCATGATCGAATTGATGGCCTGATAGTGACTCAGCATTCGCGCGACACACCACAATTCTATCTGACCGCTCCTTCGCCGTGTCCCTATCTGGAGGGGCAAGAGGAGCGCAAGGTGTTCACTCATCTGGTTGGCGAGCGAGCCGGCGAACTCAACGATCTGCTCACTCATGGCGGTTTCCGCCGCAGCCAATCAATTGCTTACCGCCCGGCCTGCGAAGGTTGTCGCGCCTGCGTGTCGGTTCGCGTGGTAGCGGCGGACTTTGAACCTTCACGTAATATGCGCCGTATCGCCGAGCGCAACGCTGACATGGTCGGCGATATGCGCTCGCCCGCCCCTACATCCGAACAATATTCGGTATTCCGTGCCTATCTCGACGCGCGCCACCGTGACGGCGGCATGGCCGACATGACAGTACTCGATTACGCCATGATGATCGAAGATAGTCACGTTGACACCCGCCTGATCGAGTATCGGCGGCGTGGTCCCGACACCGGCATTAACGGACGCGGCACAGGGCAAATGCTGGCTGTCGCACTCACGGACGTCCTCAGCGACGGGCTATCGATGGTCTATTCGTTCTTCGATCCCGACGAAGGCGACCGCTCGCTCGGTACCTTTATGATCCTGGATCACATAGACCGCGCCAACCGGATGGGTCTGCCTTACGTCTATCTTGGCTATTGGGTACCCGGCTCGCGCAAGATGGATTACAAAGGTCGCTTCTTGCCACAAGAGCGTTTGATGCCGTCAGGCTGGAGCCGCGTGGAAAAGTAGCGGCCCTTTATCCGATTAATTGGTCGACCAGCAGCTTGAAATTGAGTGCGATCAGCAACGCTGCCGTAAGCGTGGCCAGCAATGTGATCCAGATCGGCGCCGCGAGTGCACCCATCTTACGCCGGTCAGCGGTGAACATCACCAGCGGGATGATGGAAAATGGCAGCGCAATACCAAGCACGACCTGACTGAAAATCAGGAGCTTTGCCGTTCCAGCTTCGCCATACCAAATGGTCACGATTGCCGCCGGTGTAATGGCAATCGCCCGTGTCGTCAGGCGGCGCGCCCAGGCCGGAAGGCGAATATCGATAAAACCCTCCATGACAATCTGACCGGACAATGTCGCTGTCACAGTGGAATTCAGCCCGCAACACAATAGTGCAATACCGAACAGGGTCGGCGCGATGGCGGAGCCGAGCAATGGCGCCAGGAACGCATGCGCCTGGTCAAGCTCCGCCACATCGGTTTTTCCCGCTTTATTGAAAGTTGCGGCAGCGAGGATCAGGATCGCGGCGTTGATGGTCAGTGCAAACATCAGCGCGATCGTGGAATCAATCGTTGCGAGCTTTATTGCTTCGCGCCGGTCTTCAACACTGTCGCCGAAACGGCGCGTCTGCACTACGCCTGAATGCAGATAGAGATTGTGCGGCATCACCGTTGCGCCGATGATGCCAATCGCTAGATAGAGCATGTCAGGGTTACGCACGATCTCGGTGGTGGGCGCAAAGCCCCGGATCACGGCGCCCCAGTCGGGACGGGCCATCGCGATCTGCACGACGAAGCAGAGTGCGATCACGCCCATCAGTGTGACAATGAATGCCTCGATCCAGCGGAACCCGAGATTTTGCATCCCTAGGATCAGAAATACGTCAAGCGCCGTGATCAGCACGCCGATCTCGAGCGGAATGCCGAACAGCAGATTGAGGCCGATCGCAGTGCCGATCACTTCGGCAAGATCGGTTGCGCAAATCGCGATCTCGGTCAGCACCCACAAGGGCCACGACACCGCGCGCGGAAATGCGTCGCGGCAGGCTTGCGCAAGATCACGTCCCGCCCCGATGCCGAGGCGCGCGCACAGCGCTTGCAGCAAGATCGCCATCAGGTTGGAAAGCAGCGCGACGGTGAGCAGCGCGTAGCCGAACTTCGACCCGCCCGCGAGCGACGTCGCCCAGTTGCCGGGATCCATGTAACCGACGGCGACGAGGTACCCGGGACCGAGGAAGGCAATGAGCTTCTTGCCGAGAGAGCCGGTCGGCCGCGTGGCAACGGACCCAAACACTTCGGCCAACGGCGGGCGGCCGCGCTCGCGCCGCCACCCGGCCGCTCTGGTCTTTGCAGGTGAGCGCACGGTTGCGTCCATTCTGGAACCGCGAAAAGCCTCAGATTCCCGTAACGAATATACCTAGTTGCGAATAATTTGCAATTGCATTTGGGGGAATTTCCACCCCAGCCCCGTGTTGCCGCTCAACAACCACGAAAAGCTCTTCTTCGGCGACACCGCAGCCGCGCTACTGGAGAAATCGGACGCTGAGTCTGTGACGAACTAACGCTCTAGCCGCCCTCGCCGCCTTTCCCGCCAGCCGGCAGATTGCGGAACTTGTTGTTCTTCGGGAAGCCCTTTGGCGCAATGCGGCCGGCATCGGAGCGATTGCCGCGCCAGTCCTTGAGCTCATTCATTGGCAGCGTAAAGCTGCGCCCAGCTGTGTCGATCCAGGAGAGCCCGTCGTCTGCCTTGAACGTGGTGACGTCGGAAAGCCCCTTTTCCCTGTAACGTTGCAGCCGCACGCCGCGGCCCCGGCCCATTTCGGGCACCTGGTTGAGCGCAAAAATCACCATCTTGCGGTTTTCGCCAATCGCCGCCGCCAGTTCACCGTCAACCGTAGTCATAGCGCAGGCTTTATCTGGCGCCTTGAGATTGAGCACCTGCTTGCCCTTACGCGTGGTGCCGAGACAATCGTCCTCCGCCACCACGAAGCCATTGCCGCCGTAGCTCGCCACCAGAAACTTCCGTCCCCCCTGATAAGCGAGCGCCGCCACCACCTCGGCGTCCTGCTCAAGATCAAAATAGAGCCGAACCGGCTCGCCGTGGCCGCGTCCGCCCGGCAATTTCGAAGCCTCTATGGTGTAGAACTTTCCGTTGCCGCCAAAGATCAGGATTTTAGCTGTGGTCTCGGTCGGAAATGCGAATTTGAGTTCGTCGCCGGTCTTGAAGGTCACACCTGAGAAGTCGCTGACATGACCACGCAATGCACGGATCCAGCCCCTCTCCGACACGACGACGGTGATCGGCTCGCGCACAACCATCGCCTCTTCGATCGCTGCTTCGTCGTGCGCCGGTGCGATGCCGAAGGTGGTGCGGCGGCGGCCGAGATCGGTCTTCGGGCCGAAAGTGTTCTTTAGCTCCTTGATCTGACCCGAAATTGTCTTCCACTGTTGTGGGGTCGAACCGATGAGCGATTTGAGCTTGGTGCGCTCTTCACGCAGCGCCTTATCCTCGGCGCGGATTTCCATTTCCTCAAGTTTGCGCAGGTTGCGCAGGCGCATGTTGAGGATGGCGTCGGCCTGTACATCGCTGAGCTTGAAGGTCTTCATAAGGACGGGTTTTGGCTCGTCCTCCTTGCGGATAATCTTGATCACCTTTTCAAGGTTGAGGTAGGCAACCAAGTAACCGCCCAGCACTTCCAGCCGATGCTCGATCTCCGCCAGCCGGTGCTTGGAGCGTCGCAGCAACACTTCACGCCGGTGATCGAGCCATTCACGCAAGGCTTCAGCGAGGCCGAGCACCTGCGGGATGCGGCCTTTCACCAGCACGTTCATGTTGAGCGGAATCCGAGTCTCGAGCTCGGTGAGCTTGAACAGCGATTCCATCATCAGCTCAGCGTCGACCGAACGCGATCGGGGCTCGATTACCAGACGGATATCCTCGGCCGATTCATCGCGCACGTCGGCGACCAGCGGCAGTTTCTTATCGTTAATCAGCTCGGCGAGCTTCTCCACCAGACGCGATTTCTGCACCAGCCAAGGAATTTCGCTGATGACGATCACGTAGGTACCGCGGCCAGTGTCCTCCTGTTTCCATCGCGCGCGCACGCGAAACGAACCGCGGCCGGTGTTGTACGCTTCGGCAATCGTTTCCGGCGTATCGACGATTATGCCACCAGTCGGGAAGTCGGGGCCCTTGACGAATTTGAGCAGCGTACGGCTGCGCGCTTTCGGATTGTCGATCAGAAACAGCGCAGCATCACACAGCTCGGCGGCGTTGTGCGGCGGGATCGAAGTGGCCATGCCGACCGCGATGCCCTGCGAACCGTTGGCGAGCAGATTGGGAAAGGCTGCCGGCAGGACGACCGGCTCTTCGTTTGTGCCATCATACGTGGCACGAAAATCAACGGTATCCTCGTCGATGCCGTCGATCAGCAGCCGCGCTACTTCGGTCAGACGCGCCTCGGTGTAACGCATAGCGGCGGCATTATCGCCGTCGACGTTGCCGAAATTGCCCTGCCCGTCCACGAGCGGATAGCGCTGGGCGAAGTCTTGCGCGAGCCGCACCAGCGCGTCGTAGATCGCCTGATCGCCATGCGGGTGGAAATTGCCCATCACGTCGCCGACCACCTTGGCCGATTTCTTGAAAGCGGCCCCGGGGTCGAGCCGCAGCAGCCGCATGCCGTAGAGGATGCGCCGGTGCACCGGCTTGAGGCCGTCACGTGCATCGGGCAGCGCGCGGTTCATGATTGTGGAAAGTGCGTAAGCGAGATAGCGCTCCTCCAGCGCCTCGCGCAGCGCAACCTCCTCAACCTCGCCTTTATCCGGGGGAATCAGTCTCTTTCCCATGTACGATAGCTAGTCCGTTGTCCGGCGATGAACAAGCGATGAACGCGATAGCCATCTATTCTTCCAAATTTTTGGGATACTATTGGTGAACCCAGAAGCCTCGACAGTGTTATCTTGCACAACACTGCGTCGGGGTTTATTGGGATGGAGGTAGCAAATGCGGCGGACTGTTCTTGCAACTGCCGCGACGCTCGCCATTCTTGCGGTGGGATCACTCGTTCCGAATCGTGCCGAGGCCACGACGGTCACGACGCCGATCGGCATTCAGGCCGCAATTGACGGCACCAATCTGGTCCAGGACATCGCCTTAGTCTGCCAGCGGCGATGGCGTTGCGGTCCCTATGGCTGCGGCTGGGGCCGTGTCTGCTGGCGGACCGCCCCTGGACCCTATTACTACGGTGGCGGCCCCTACTACTACGGCCGTCCGTATTATCGGCGCTACTGGTGGTGAGCTATGCAACGCTCGGGAGAGCGCGGTTTAGCGCAGCGATGAAGTGTGCGCGCTCATCGCCGAGTCCGAGGCCGCGCGGCTCCAGCGCGTGGCGCGTCAAGAAATAGCCCGTGAGCGCAAACCCATCGGCCAGATCGTGGCCGATAGGCATAGCATCGGGTTCACGCAGGAATGCCGGCAGCCGTAGCATTTTGTCTGACCATGGCTCGCCGGCGGAACGGGAAACCGCTCGGCCAGATTTTGGCGACACATAAATAAGGTCACCGGAACTACCGGTGGCCACGCATTTCTCGAGATCAAGTCCAAACCCAAGTTCGGACAAAAGCTGCAATTCAAACCGCACCACCATCGGCGCGGCGAGCACCGCGTCATTGAGATGGCCTAGAATTTCATCAAGCTCTTTGTAGAGACCGGCATGCGAGTCGCGCTCGGGCAATAACCGCATCAGCGCGGCGAGATGAGTGACGCCATAAATCGCGTGGGGCGCAGAAAAAAAATTCGCCGCGCGTAAACGCAAGCCCTCAACCGTATAGTTGCCGAGGTGTTCATCGAGCCGCGCGCGCCAGGCCGCGCTTACGCTATTCCCTGGTTGCAGGACCGGTTTGAGCCGCGAGCCGAAGCCGCCGCGCACAAGGCCGAGATGGCGGCCATGCTCGCGCGTCATCAATTCGAGGATGGCGTTGGCTTCCCCATGACGCCTGGCTCCGAGCACTATGCCTTCATCGATCCATTGCATTCCCGCAATCCATACTCCCCGAATCAGAAAAAATCACGGCGCGCCATCCTGGAACGACGAAAAGAATCACTCCTTCGGAAACTCCAGCCCCATCGCTCGGTAGCGTTCCGGGTCTTCGCCCCAGCCTTCGCGCACCTTCACGAACAGGAACAGGTGCACTTTGGCTTCGACAATCTGGGCAATCGCTTTGCGCGCAGCTTCGCCGATTGCCTTTATGGTTTGCCCGCCCTTGCCAAGCACAATCTTGCGCTGGCTTTCGCGTTCCACGTAGATCGTTTGCTCAATACGAATGTCACCGCCGCGCAGTTCCTTCCAGGCCTCGGTCTCCACCGTCGAGTGGTAAGGCAATTCCTGGTGGAGCCGCTCAAAAAGCTTTTCACGTGTGATCTCGGCGGCAAGTTGCCGGATCGGTGCGTCCGACATTTGGTCAGCCGGATAATGCCACGGCCCCGGGGGAACACGTTGCGCCAGCCAAGCTTTGAGATCCGCGACGCCGTCGCCCGTCAAAGCCGAAATCATGAATGTCGTTTCGAATTTCGCCACCTCATTGGCGGTTTTTGCCATGCTCAGTAGCGCTTCTTTTGCCACCACATCGATCTTATTAAGGATGAGCAGCTTTGGCGCCTTAACTTCTTTGAGCCGTCCTAGAATGTTTTCAACCTCTTCATCGAGACCTCTACGCGCATCAATGAGTACACCGACGAGATCGGCCTCGTGCGCCCCGCTCCATGCCGTCGTCACCATGGCGCGGTCGAGACGCCTACGCGGCGAGAAAATTCCGGGAGTATCGACAAAAATAAGTTGTGCCCGGCCTTCGACCGCGATGCCGCGGATCAGCGCGCGAGTCGTCTGCACCTTGTGCGAGATGATGCTAACTTTGGAGCCGACCAGCGCGTTAAGAAGCGTCGACTTGCCGGCATTGGGCGCGCCGATCAGGGCGATGAAGCCACAGCTTGTTTCGCTGCTTTGCGTGTGAGCATCAGCCATCAAGCTTGTCCGCCGGAACGCCAACGCGTGTGAGCATGGCGGCAGCGGCGGCCTGTTCGGCAGCGCGTTTGGAGTTTCCGAGCCCTTCTGCCGGCGGCCGATCAGGCAACACAACGGCAACACGGAATTCCGGATCGTGATGGGGGCCGGTGCGCGCCAGTTCACGGTAGGCCGGCGTCGGAAGACCACGTGCCTGCGCCCATTCTTGCAAAATGGTTTTTGGATCGCGTAGCGGACGCAGCGGCTTGAGCATCCGCTCTTTCCAAAAGCGTACGATCAACTCCTCCGCGGCCTTATAGCCACCATCGAGAAATGCAGCGCCGACCAGTGCCTCGCAGACGTCCGCGAGAATAGTGGTGCGTCTCCGCCCGCCCGCATGCGATTCCGAATTGCCGAGCTTGAGCGCAGGCCCGAGGTCCATTGCACGCGCCACCTCGGCGCAGGTCTCCTTGCGTACAAGATCGGCAAGCCTCCGCGACAGCTCACCTTCGTTCGCTTTTGGAAACGCGCGGTAAAGCATATCGGAGATAACGAGGCCAAGCACATGATCGCCGAGAAATTCCAGCCGTTGATAGCTAGCCGCACGATTGCCGCCCGACAGCGCGGAAATGTGCGTGAGCGCGCGTTCAAGCAAGTCTTTGTCGGCAAATTTGTAGCCGATCCTGCTTTCAAGCGTCGTCCTGTCCTTGGCCTTGCGGCTCATTTGACGATCGTGAACAGCCTGCTCCAACGCACCGACACCGGCCAGCGCCAGAATTGCCAGGCGCGCTCGCCTTCAAACACGGAGAAGAAGATGATTTGAGCTTTACCCACGATATTTTCGAACGGCACCATTCCCACCTGGCTGAATCGACTGTCGGTCGAGTTGTCGCGGTTGTCGCCCATCATGAAATAGTGGTCGGCAGGCACCGTATAGACCTGGGTGTTATCGGCAAACCCATTATCCACCAGATCGAGTACAAAGTAGCTCACGCCATTTGGCAGCATTTCCTTCCAGCGCTTAACCGGTGCATCCCGCGTGCCCTCTTCCGTTTCGACGAAATCGGATGCGCGTTCGCGCTTGACCGGCGCACCGTTGATGTTGACGACGCCGTCGATGACCTGAATTTTGTCACCAGGCAAGCCAATCACCCGCTTAATGTAATCGGTCGAAGGATCTTTCGGCAGGCGGAACACCACCACGTCGCCGCGTTGCGGCACCCAATCACCTGGAATGCGGCCAGAAAACAGTGGCGGTGACAACGGCAGTGAATATTTGCTGTAACCGTAGCTGTATTTGGAAACAAATAAATAGTCGCCGACGAGCAGCGTCGCTTTCATGGAGCCGGAGGGAATATTAAATGGTTGAAACAGGAAAGTGCGGATCACCAGCGCAATGATCAGCGCGTGAATGACGACGCGTATTGTTTCGGCAATGCCGCCTTCTTTTCGTTTTGTTCCAGATGTCACACTCATCGGCCTTTCGTCCTGCGCGCCCCGGCGACCTTGTAGCGGCTGGCACCCCGGCAAGCAATCAACAAGACCCGAGCCACAAGAAAAATTCCTGGTCGGACTGAGGTTCCTGTCTTCAGCTCGAAACTCCTGCTGACGATGCGGGCACCGCGGAAATAATGACAATGGCCTGAGCGGTTGGCCCTTCGTCGGTCAGCGAAATATCGATCCTAGCTTCGAACCCAGGAGGCGTGATCGCCTGCAGCCGCGAGAGAGCGCCCCCGGTCAGCTTCATCGTAGGCTGCCCGCCCGCAAGATTGACCACACCCATGTCTCGCCAGAAGACCCCGCGCCGCAGCCCCGTACCGAGAGCTTTGGCACAAGCTTCCTTGGCAGCAAAACGCTTGGCGTAAGTCTCAATGGTATTTGCACGCAGTTCGGCCTTGGCGCGCTCGGTCGTCGTGAAGATGCGACCGAGGAAGCGTTCGCCATGGCGCTCGATCACATCGGCAATCCTTCGTACGTCCACGATGTCAGAGCCGAGTCCGATAATCATGAGTGTGACGCTTTCTTACGGCCACGGTCCATCGCCGCTCGCATGAATTTCACAGTCTCGGCCAATCCCTCGAACACCGCCTCACCAATCAAGAAGTGGCCAATGTTAAGCTCGACCACTTGCGGCAGTGCAGCGATCGTCTCCGCCGTCCCATAGTCGAGACCGTGGCCCGCATGAACTTCAAGACCCACACTCGCGGCGAGCACCGCGCCATCGCGGATGAGCTGCCACTCCGTCCTGGCTTCGCTGCTTCGCCCTTCCGTTAATGCGTCACACCAGGAACCCGTGTGGATTTCAATCACGGGTGCGCCCAGTTCCGCCGCCATTTCGATCTGCTCCGGCGCCGCTCCGATAAAAAGAGAAACGCGGATGCCGGCGTGCTTGAGTTCATGAACGACGGGGGCAAGTTGCGCGCGCTGCTTGACGGCATCGAGCCCACCTTCGGTGGTCCTTTCAGTGCGCTTTTCGGGCACCAGACAGACCGCGTGTGGTCTGGTCTTGAGCGCAATGCCAACCATTTCCGTAGTCGCTGCCATCTCAAAATTGAGCGGCTTGTCAATTTCCGCTTTTAGACGAGCAATATCGTCATCGCGAATGTGGCGACGATCTTCGCGCAGGTGTGCGGTAATCCCATCACAACCGGCCGAGATCGCAAGCTTGGCAGCGCGCACCGGATCCGGATGGCGCCCACCCCGGGCATTGCGGATAGTGGCGATGTGATCGACATTAACGCCAAGGCGGAGACGGTTCATGGGCTGCGCTAGCCGTTCACGCGTTCCGCTTTCGCGACCACAGATTTAGCGCGCAATTGCGCAAGGATGGCGGTGAGGTGTTTGAGGTCGTAAACCTCAAGGTCGATCACGACATCGGTAAAATCAGGCGCTCGTCGCGTCATGCGTATGTTATCAATATTGCCATCATGCTCTGCGATGATCTGCGCGATTTGTGCGAGAGACCCCGGCTCGTTAACGGATTGCACCTCGATACGCGCAGGAAAACGCCGAGGAGCCTGCTCCTCCTCATCCCAGCGCACATCTAGCCACCGTTCGGGCTTGTCTTCGAATTCGCCGAGAGCCGGCGACTGAATTGGATAAATAGTGATGCCCTCACCGGGCGTGAGAATGCCCACAATGCGGTCGCCTGGTACCGCGCCTCCGTCTGGCGCGAAACGCACTGGCAGGTCACCATTGATGCCGCGGATCGGAATCGCCGGCCCCATCGCATTGTCGGGTACTTTGAACTTGACTGAGGTGAGTTTCTTCAGGCCAAACCAACCGCTTTCCGATTTTGGCTTTGCGGCCATAGCCGCGGCACGCTCTTCTTTGTAGTCAGGATACATCGCGCGGGCGACGTCAGAAGCCTTGAGTTCACTTCGCCCTACCGCCGCCATCACCTCATCGATCGATGCGCGCGCGAGCCGGGGCAACGCTCCAGTGAGATTTTCATCC